>JAFWGD010000047.1 GCA_017515355.1 Coriobacteriales bacterium | reverse complement strand
CTTTAGGACGCGCCCATCCTTGACGTATGCAAGAACGCCGCAATTCTGGTGGCAGAAATAGCAGCAGGATTTCTTGACCTCTACGCCGGGGGCATGGATGTCAACTTCTGTCACTTTCTTCCTCTCTCTCGCCTTTCGCTCCTATGAACGGAAGCTGCCGAATCGGGCATCCTCCGCTCCTTCCATGAGCGATCCCGCATAAAAACATAAGCTCTGACATTATATGACGCATTCGCCCCAAATTCGTTCGCGAATCGCAAAAGAGCGCACATGGACTTTCGAAGTTGCATATCAGGCGGCAAGAGGAGCCCATATACTGCGATTTTCCTGTCATAGGGCCACTATGTAATGCACTGATGGTGATATGCGAGATAGAAGTCCAAGTTACGAGCAGGGTGCAGGTGCCCGCGGGGCCGCCAGCGGCGTTCGATGCTATCATTTGACCATGATGCCGGAAGGCTTTTCAAGGGGGTACGGAAAGGAGCGCAGGTGAAGGGATACGAAAGCATTTTCGAACCGATCCAGATCGGTCCGATAACGCTCAAGAACAGGATCGACATTGCGCCGGCAACGCCGTTTCTGGCTAGCCACGATTCGACCATCGGCGTCGAGCTCATGGCTCACATGCGCGCGCTTGCGGGCAGCGGCGCCGCAGTTGTCACCACAGGGGTCACCGGGGTCGACGGCGCGCCTGGGGTGGCGATGCGCACCCCCACTCTCGGAAGCGACTTCTACTCCTCCGACTGGGAGGAGCTGTCGGAGATGATCCACAGCTACGACGCAGCGGCATCGGTCGAGCTCGTCCACAGCAGGTACATGCTCACCCCTCCCGAGCTATTCGTCACCCAGATCTCCACCGAGGAGGTCGAGGGGGTCATCGCGCAATTCGCCGCAGCAGCCAAGCGCGCAATGGACTACGGCTTCGACATGGTGCTCATCCATGGCGGGCACGGCAACGTCCCCTCCATGTTCTTCAACAAGAAGTTCAACCACCGAACCGATCGGTTTGGCGGATCGTTCGAAAAGCGCGCGAACTTCGCCATCGAGCTGCTCCAAGCCGTCCGCGCGGCCACCGACGGCAAGCTCGCCATCGAGTACAGGATCAGCGCCGAGGAGTGCCTGCCCGACATGACCACCTTCGAGGAGACGCTCGAGTTCGCAAAGCTGGTAGCCCCGCACATCGACCTGCTTCACGTCTCGCGCGGCCTGCTCGAGGAACACGACCTCCTGCCGATCATCAACGCGCCGCTGTACGTGGAGCGCGGAGCCAACCTCCCCTTCGCAAAGGAGTTCAAGAAGGCTATCGGCAAGCCCGTAACCGTGGTGGGCAGCTTCAATCTCGAGCTGGCCAACGAGGCGATTGCAGCTGGCGATGTCGACATGGTGTCAATGATCAGGACGATCTACGCGGACAACGAGTGCGTTGAGAAGGCCCGCATCGGCGAGGGCGACAAGATCCGTCCGTGCGTCAGGTGCAACAACTGCATCTCCCGCACGCATTTCCACTTCATCGAGGCCAGATGCTCGGTCAATCCGCTGCTCGGGCGCGAATCGCGCTTCGACCTGCGAAAGAGCGACTCGCCGAAGAAGGTTGCGGTCATCGGCGGCGGCCCTGCGGGCCTCGAGGCCGCAAGGCAGCTCTCGAACAAGGGGCACTCGGTCACGCTGTTCGAGAAGGGCGACGAACTTGGAGGCATGTTCATCCTTGCTTCGGCGGCATCGTTCAAGCAGGACATGCGCAAGTACCTCGACTGGTCGATCGCCGACGTGCTGGCGCGCGACAACGTCGATGTCAGGCTCAACGAGGAGGCCACGGTCGAAAGTGTGAAGGCGCTGGAGCCCGATGCGGTATTCCTCGCGATGGGCTCGGTTCCGATACTGCCCAAGTTCACAGCCAGCGGCACGAGCAAGGTGATCTGGGCCGGCGATGCCGAGCTCGATTCGGCGGCCATAGGCGAAGATGTCGTCATAGCCGGAGCGGGATTCACCGGAATGGAGCTCGGGCTCGCATTGCTGCGCCTGGGCAAGAAGGTGACGCT
>JAFWGD010000046.1 GCA_017515355.1 Coriobacteriales bacterium | reverse complement strand
CATGAAGAACCCCACTGGAGGAGACCTCTCCGTCATGATGAACTCGATCACCGCAGCTCAGCACAGCCACATCTTCGTCTACTCTGGCTGGGAGGTCGAGACGAAGGGCAACCCGCTCGCTCACGCGATCCTGCGCGGCTACTCGAGCAAAAACGGCTCCCAGGTGCCGAACTACCACTACGAGGACCTGATCTTCCTCCAAGAGCTCTTTGCGAAGAGCGGGTTGGAGAATCCGTCGGCAATCGTCGACTGCAATCACTCGAACTCGGGCAAGCAGTGGGACCAGCAGCCTCGAATCGCCAAGGAGGTCCTGCACTCGATGAGGCACTCCGATGCGGTGAATTCGCTGGTCAAGGGCCTTATGATCGAATCCTACATCGAAGACGGCAACCAGCCGCCAGACGGCACGGTCTACGGCAAATCGATCACCGATGCCTGCCTGGGATGGGAGAAGACCGAAAGGATGCTCTACGAGCTCGCCGACCTGCTCTGATGTATGATTTTGCTGAAAGGAAGCTGGCTGCAGAGAGGAGCGCAACATGCGCGCTGCATGCGTAACCAGGGCATTCGATGCCGCAACGAACACCCCGGGAAAGGTCGAGGTCATCGACTGGCCGACGCCGGTGATCTCCAACGATGACGAGGTGCTGATCCGCGTCGCCTACGCCTCGATCTGCGGTTCCGACAAGCACTACATCGTCGACAACCTCTTCCCCGATCCCATCCCCTTCGTGGCGGGTCACGAGTGGTCGGGCGTTATCGAGCAGCTCGGTTCGAACGCCGAAGCGGCGGGCTTTGCCGTCGGCGACCGCGTAACCGGCAACTTCCTGCGCGAATGCGGCTGGTGCGACAACTGCCGAGCCGGCAAGACGCAGTTCTGCGCGCAGCCCGACGTGCGCATCGGAACTCAGGCCGAATACGTCTGCTTCCCCTTCCAGAACCTCTACAAGCTGCCTGACAGCGTAGACCTCGATGTCGCGGCACTCGCCGAGCCCTTAGCCATCGCGATCAGCGCGATCATCAAGTCGGGCGTCAAGCTCGGCGATTCTGTCTTCGTCATCGGCGCCGGAAGCATCGGGCAGATGCTCATCCAGCTCGCCAAGCTCGAAGGCGCATCGTTCATCGCCACCTCGGCCCGCACCGCTTCCAAGCGCGAGCTGGCGCTGCAGATGGGAGCAGACTGCGCTATCGACCCGAGCGCTTGCGATGTGATCGAGGAGGCCAAGCGCGCAAACGGAGGCAAGGGCTACGACGTGGTCTTCGAGGCGTCGGGCAACATCTCGTGCGCGATGGACGCCATCGAGCTGATCTGCCCCGGCGGCACAGCGGCCTACGTCTCCTACTACGACTTCGAGTCGGTGCTGCCGCTCAAGATCTTTCCCCAGGTCATCCTCAAGGAGGCCACGATCAAGGGGTTGCAGATGGGTCAGGCTGGCTGGCCGCACTCGGTCAAGATGCTCGAGCGCGTCGATCTCAAACCGCTTATCAGCAAGGTCTACGACCTCGAGGATGCAGCGCAGGCATACGCCGACCTGGTCGAGGGCAAGCAGCTCAAGATCCTTCTCAAGTGCTCGTAGGGCCGCTGAAAACGCTGCAAACCAAAGGCTGCCGCCCCGCAATGGGACGGCAGCCTTCTTTCATGCTCTGAGAATCTGCGGAATAGGGGCTATTCCAGCGCAAACGCCGCATCGAAGCCAGTGCGGACCGCATGAGCGATCTTGCCGGGCTTCTCGCTGTCCCCGACGACGATCAGGTTGGGATAGGCCGCTTGGATGGCCTCGTCGGGAAGCGTGGCGCGCGTGCCGAGCGAGAGGACGAGGTAGTCGAACTCCGCCTTCTCGATCTCGCCGCTATGGGTGTCCTCGAAGTTGGCGAACCCCTCTCCCACCTCGATGAGCTTGCGAGATGGATGCAGCCCGACACCCAGCGGCATGATGTGCTCCATCATCGCGATGATGTTCTGGAACCACATGCCGGGCATGACCTCGTCGACCATCTCGTACACATCGACCTTGTTGCCCATCTTGGCGAGCATATGCGCGGTCTCGATGCCGGTCATGCCGGAACCGACGATGCAGACCTTCTTGCCGAAGAGCTTGACCTTGCCGGAGAGGACCTCGGGGGTGAGCAGGACGCATTCGCTATCGAGACCGGGAATGGAACGAGGAACCACCGGAACGCTTCCTGCGGCCCAGATCACAGCGTAGGGCTCGAAGCTCGCGATGAGCTCAGGCGTGGCGACGGTGTTGAGGCGTACCTCGATGCCGAGCTTCTCGAAGGAGACCTTGTAGAAGCCGATGAGATAGTCGATCTCGTCCTTGTTGGGGGTCTTGTTCGCCAGCTGAAGCTGGCCGCCGATCTCGCTCTTGCGCTCGATGACGACGGGCGCAAATCCACGATTGGCCAGCGTCAGGGCAGCCTCGAGGCCAGCGGGACCCGCACCTACGATGACGACGGTGCGACCAGCTCCATCGGCCTTGAGCGACGTGTAGATGTGCTCAGAGCCCGTGCACGGGTTGATGGAGCACTGGCTTCCCTCTGGGCTCTCCATGGTGAGCATGCAGTTGAGGCAAGAGATGCACTTGCGGATCTCGTCGGTGCGGCCCTCGGCGGCCTTGTTCGTCCAATCGGGATCGGAGAAGAACTGGCGCGCGGAGCCGACGAAGTCGCAGACGCCGTCCTGCAGCAGCTTCTCCGCGAAAGCGGGGTCGCGGATGACGGAGGTGCAAAACACTGTGATGCTGACGTTGGCCTTGACGCCCGCTGCGAGATAGGACTTCCAACCCTGCTCGTAGCCGGTGGGCTCCCAGGCGATGTTCATCGTCTCGTAGATGCCGCTGCTGACATCGATCGCATCGACACCATAGCTCTCGAGCAGCTTGCAGATCTCGATGCCCTCCTCGAGGACGATGCCATCATCGATGCCGTTGAGCTTCAGCATCTCATCGACGCTGACGCGGCAGACGATCGGGAAATCCTCTCCAAGCTCGGCACGGATCCCCTCGACGATGTTCTTGACGATGCGCACGCGGTTCTCCGTAGAGCCGCCGTACTCGTCTGTGCGCTTGTTGGTGTAGGGGCTGAAGAACTCGTTGAGCAGGTAGCCATGGGCGCAGTGGAGCTCGATGCCGTCGAATCCGCACTTCTGCGCGCGAACGCTTGCCGAGATGAAGTCCTTCTCGAGCTGCTTGATCTCCTCGAGGGTAATCTCGCGGGCAGGCTCATGGGTGAGCTGGCTCTCGATACCGCTCGGGCTCGCGCAGGCGCCCTGCGGATCCATCGCGGCGGCTCCTTGGCAGCCGGAATGGTAGAGCTCGGGCATGATCGCAGCACCCATCGCATGGACGTGGGCCACGAGGTCGCGCATGCTGTCGATGACCGAGTCGACCGACATCGTCATCTGCTTGTCATTGCCAGCTCCCTGCCCAGGTTGGACATTCATGCACTCGGTGATCACAAGGCCTACCCCACCCGCAGCGCGACGCGTGTAGAAGGCGATGTCCTTGGCGGTTGCGATTCCATCCGCGTTGGAGAATCCATTGCCCATAGGCTCTTGAACGGTGCGGTTCCTGATCTCGAGCTTTCCGATCTTGCACGGAGATAGGAGCTTCTCATACATGGCTGGTTCCTTTCCTCGAATATCTTCAAGGGTCCGGCGCGTCCAACGCGCTGCATTCGCAGCGCAAATGCCGCGACCCCTTGCTTTCAGCCCATACGGAATTAAGTATACTTGCAATTCCCCGAAATACGCGGGGTTCGCGCTCGAGACTGTGCCGATTTTTTGTGCATATATGCAAATCGACGGAATACTCGCCGCTTTTCCCTACTATTTGGTTGGAAATGGCTAAACTTGCATTATCTATGTACCCGGGCGCGTGGAAGCGAGGTGAGCAACTATGATGGAGCGTTTCTTCAGGAGTGTCATCAGGCACCCCAAGACCGTGCTCTTCGTCTTCATCGCAGCCACCATAGCCAGCGCCATCTGCATCCCCTTCGTCAAGGTCAACTACGACTTCGCGGCCTACCTGCCGCAGGGCACGGCGTCGACGATCTCCATCGAGAAGATGAAGGATGTCTTCGACGAGCCGCTTCCCAACGGGCGCATGTACGTCGAGGGCCTCTCCATCGTCGATGCCAAGGCGCTCTACGAGGACCTGAAGGGCGTCGACGGCATCCTGAGCATCTCGTGGCTCGGCGACTTCGTAGACGTGGGCGCTCCGCTGTCGATCTACGACGAGGACCTCGTCTCCGCATGGAAGAGCGACAACGGATTCCTCTACCAGATAGCGCTTGACGAGACGCTCGACTTCCAGGCCATGGAACAGGGTCGCGAGCTCGCCGCTCAGTACACCGACGGGAAAGTTGCCTACGCGGGCACGCAGGTCAATACCGGATTCGCAAAGAACTCGAGCGGCTGGGAGGTCAAGCTCATCATGCTGATGGGGCTTGTCGTCATCGCCTTGATCCTGCTGCTGACGTCGACCTCGTGGTTCGAGCCGATCCTCTTCCTCATAGCGATCTGCATAGCCATCGTCATCAACCTGGGCACGAACATCTTCAAGGGAGAGATATCGTTCGTCACGCAGATCTGCGCAGCGATATTGCAGCTGGCGGTCTCGATGGACTACGCGATCGTCATGCTCAACACATACCGCGAGACCCATAGGCTCAACCCCAATCGCGAGGAGGCGATGACCAAAGCGATGTCCAAGTCGCTCGACGTCATCTTCTCCTCGTTCGCAACCACGTTCT
>JAFWGD010000045.1 GCA_017515355.1 Coriobacteriales bacterium | reverse complement strand
TGCGCCCAAGCCCGAGCCCGCACCGGCTCCGCAGCCTGCTCCCGAGCCCAAGCCCGCGCCGAAGCCTCAACCGCAACCTAAGTCCGCGCCCGCGCCGCAACCGAAGCCCGAGCCGCAACCCGAGACTCGCACCCATTCCGCGTATATGCCCGAAGATGCCGAGCTCGCGTCGCTGTTCGAGGATTTCTTCGGTGACGGAATCGTCATCAGGGACGACGAAGAGCCAATCCAGGAAGACTAGCAACGAGCAATCGAGAGGAGCCAACACCATGGCGATGGATATGAACAGGATGATGAAGCAGGCCCGCAAGATGCAGGCCCAGATGCAGGAGGCCCAGGAGGCGCTCAAGACCCAGGAGTACACCGCCACGGTCGGCGGCGGCGCGATCAGCGCAACCGTCACCGGTGCGAACAGGATCGTCGCGTTGCAGATCGACCCTGACGCAGTCGATCCCGACGATGTCGAGATGCTCCAGGACATGGTCATCGCAGCGGTCAACGAGGCGCTCACGCAGGCAGAGAACGACGCCAACGACCGTCTCGGATCGATTACCAGCGGACTCAACATCCCTGGCCTGATGTAGTCGGCAAGGCAAGACACATGCAGCAATCGCTCAGCATCCAGCATCTGCTAGACGAGCTTGAGAAGCTTCCGGGAATCGGTCCGAAGTCTGCTCAGCGCGTCGCATACTACATCCTCAACAGCAGCGTCGAGGAGGCGAACAAGCTCGCAGACGCGATCCGCACCGTCAAGGAGAAGGTCACCTTCTGCGAGTGCTGCTTCAACTACGCCGAGGCGGACCTCTGCGACATCTGCGCGAGCGATCGCAGGGACGAGACGATGATTTGCGTCGTCTGCGAACCCCGCGACATCACCGCCATCGAGCGCACCAACGAGTTCCAAGGGCTCTACCATGTGCTCGGCGGCTCGATCTCCCCGCTGCAGGGAATCACCCCTGCGGACCTGCATATCTCCGAGCTGCTCTCGCGCCTAGCCGACGGCAAGGTCTCCGAGGTCATCATAGCCACCAATCCCGATGTGGAGGGGGAGGCCACCGCGATCTACCTCTCCAGGCTTATAAAGCCGCTTGGGATCAAGGTCACAAGGCTCGCCAGCGGGCTGCCTGTTGGCGGGGAATTGGAATACGCTGATGAGATTACTCTCGGGCGCGCACTCGAAGCTCGCAGAGAATTGTAAAGGCGCTGCGCTTGCGCCGCGCTCCTGCTAGGACTTTAACGAAGGAATTGAACGCAAAGGGAATCGGATGGCATCTGAAGAGCATAGGGAAACGGCAGTGGCCGCAGCTCCGAGCGGAGTCGTAGAGATCTCCGAGAAGGTCAAGAAGAGGGGCGAGAAGCTCAGCAACCAGAATCCGTACTTCATCGGACTCATCATGCTGCTTCTGGCGACGATGCCCCCGGTGATGACCTTCAAGGTTCCGACCATCCTCATGAACCTCATGGACATGTTCTCCATGAACGCCACGGTTGCCTCGTGGCTGATGACCATCATCACGATCGTAGGCATCGTCCTTGCGATTCCCTCGGGCATCTTCACCCAGAAGTTCGGTCCGAAGGTCGCTCTCTTCGTCGCCTCGTGCCTGATCGTATTGGGCTCCACCCTCGGCGCATTCGCAGGCGTGAGCTGGGTTCTCATCGCTTCCCGCGCAATCGAGGGCATGGGCATCATCATCGTCACCATCGCCTCTCCGATCCTCATCGAGCGCTGCGTCAAGCCGGAGCGCCGAGGCACCGCTATGGGAATCTACGGCGTATTCGGCTCTGCCGGCGTCGTCGTGGGCAGCGTCGTCACTCCTACCGTCTTCGAGGTCATGGGATTCCGCGGTCTTTGGCTCGTCTATGCGGCCGCGATGGCGATCGTCTGCGCCATCATGTTCATCGCCATCAAGATGCCTCCGAGCGCGTACCTCGAGTATCTCTCGCAGATGGCGAGGGCCAAGGGCGAGGCTCCGGCGGTTGTCGAGAAGCCGCGTTTCCGCGAGCTCATGACCAAGGACATCTGGTGCCTCTTCGGCGGATTCATCGCCCTCAACGTCGCGCTGATCGCGATCTCCTCCTACGTTCCGACTATCCTGCAGGTCCAGGGCTACAGCGCGACCCTCTCCGGAGTGGTCAGCTCGCTTCCGATGGCCATATCGCTCATCACATCGCCAGTTGCGGGCGTGCTCTCCGACAAGATCGGACGCATCAAGCCCTTCCTCGTCATCAGCATCGTCTGCGTTGCGCCGACCGTCTTCCTGATGTTCATCACGACTGGCATCACCCTCTGGCTCGCAGCCATCGTCATGGGAATCATCGGCTTCTGCGCCTTCGGCCTCTATCTCGCAGCCTACATGGCCATCCTTCCGCGCCCCGAGCTCGCTTCGATTGGCATGGGCGTCTTCGGAATGGTCCAGGGCCTCGGACAGTTCGGCGGCACCTTCTTCGTGCAGCTTCTCCTCGGTCCGACGCTCTCCAGGGTCTACATCGCAGCGACCGTCATCGCACTGGTCGAGCTGCTCGGCGGATTCCTGCTCTCGCGCATCAATATCCGCTAGCGCGAAAGCCGCTTCAATATGCCATTTTCGAGGGTGCTTTCGGGCATCCTCCTTTATTTCGAAGGCGGTTTCATCTCCGCGCCCGTATGGGGCTTTCCATTCCAATCCGACAAGGTTCGCCGCCCTCCGATCGAGTAGTCTTCGCAGGGTCTTCAAGATTGCAAAAACAGGAGCAGTTTTGGCGATAATGTGCGAAAATTGGAGTGTTCAGAGTTTGTCATTTGCATCTCGTAATTCAAGAAGGAAGGTTAGGAGGCAATCATGTTCCAATTTGCTCCGATCGATCCGAGGATCCAGCACCTTTTGGAGAAGCGCTCGAAGGGAAACCGCAACGCGCATCTCGACGGTGAGCGCACGAAGATCCTCACCGATTACTTCAAGTCCCATGAGGCGGAGCCCTACGATCTGAAGTGGGCGCACTTCCTCTATGAGTGGTGCTCGAAGAAGACCATCCGCGTCTTCGAGGACGACATCTTCGTAGGCAACATGGGCCGCAACTACCGCGACCTGCTGCTCTTCGTCGAATGGGGTCCCACGTGGCTCTACGACCTCTCGCACGATGAGGACGATGAGAGGTTCAAGAAGGCTTGGCAGACCCCGGGTTGCTTCGCATTCATCACCGACGAGGATCGCGAGATCTTCAAGGAGGCATCCGAGTATTGGATCGAGAGGTCGATCACCGCTCGCGCCACCGCAACGATTCCGCCTGAGGTCTTCGATCTCAAGGGGTCCGGCTGCGACTGTCTCGCCGATCGCGGTCCGTTCGTCAACCCGATGCCCCAGGGTCATGTCTCGCCGAACTTCATGAAGGTCGTCAAGGTTGGCTTTGCCGAGATAAAGAGGCAGTGCGAGGAGAAGATGGCCGAGCTCAGCGGAGTCACCTTCGGAAGCGATGCTGGCAAGTACAACTACTACCGTGCCACCTCGATCGTCTGCGATGCTGCGATGGTCCTCTCCAAGCGCTATGCGGAGGAGTGCCGCAACATGGCCGAGAAGGTTCCGGAGCGCAAGGATGAGTTCCTCAAGATGGCCGACTCCCTAGACTGGATCATGGAGAACCCCTGCCGCACCACCTGGGAGGCTCTCGAGGCGGTCATCCTCTATCAGATGATCTGCATCATGAACGGCTGCATGCACGGCCTGACCATCGGCCGCATCGACCAGTATGCGGGCTGGTTCGCCAAGGACGAGCTCGAGGCCGGAACGATCACCACCGAGGA
>JAFWGD010000006.1 GCA_017515355.1 Coriobacteriales bacterium | reverse complement strand
GGTCTCGATGCGGTAGATGCCCTCGACGGCATCGGTGAGGTTGGGCATGATCTCGACTTCGACGCGCGCCGCGATGTCGGCGATTGCGCAGCCGACGGCATTGGCGACTTCGTGGTCGTTCGGGATGCAGCATTCGACGTCGAGGTACTTGGCGACGGTGGGCAAGAAGACGTGCGTAGGCGCGCCGATTCCTACGAGCGAGTCCTTGATGTTCAGCATCGCGTCTGCAATCGCCTTCGAGTCTCCGCAGATGCACTTCTCCCAGTAGTCGGCGATGATCTTGTCGAAGAACTTCTTGCTCTCCGCTGTAATCGCAGACGGGTATCTGTAGCTCAAAAGCGCGTTGGCGATGCATTCGTAGAGTCGGCGTTCGACGGCGCGGTAGATATCCTTCCAGACCTGATCGACGTATTGCGAGCGATCCTCGGAGATCCCGAGGTTGTAGACGTTGTAGGCGAAATGCATCGCCGCAAGCCTCGAAGCCTCCACGTTGAACTGCTGGAAGTCTCCGCTGAGATGCATCGCATCGGTCGGCGTCATGCCGCAGCGCATGATGATTCCCTGATCCTCTAGACGATCGCTGCGCAGATCGTAGATCGGCAGCACGCCGCCGCCAAAGAGCGCCGGCCCTTTAGCTAGCAGGTCCAACAAATGCTTCTCATGGTCGGTGAAGCCGTCGAGCGACTCTGGTTCGCGCGCTATGAAGAGGAACTCGTGGTCGGGGAAGACGCTGCGCTTCCTCCAAGCCATCAGGCTTTCGAGCCCGGGAATGATCTGAGGATAGGTCTCCGCGGCGACGCAGAGCGGCACGACCCGACGCGTTCCGAGCACCATCTGGTTGCCGTTGAAGCGGACGACGCTGTCGCCGCCAAGGCCGAACGTGTCGATGAAGACGCCATGGACCTGCGTGGTCCAACCGCCGATCTGAATGCTGTCGGTGACCGCGGGGAATCCTCCCTCGACGATCGAGATGTCGGTCGTCGTGCCTCCGATGTCGATGATCAGGCAGTTCTCGTCATCGTTGAGCGCCTTCCCTCCCATGACGCTGGAAGCCGGGCCGCTGAGGATCGTCTGCACGGGATTCTCGCGCGCCACCTCGGTATTCATCAGGCTGCCGTCGCTGCGGACGATCATGACTGGCATCTCGAGCCCGAGCTTGGCAAGCGATGCGTGCACCGCATCGATGAAGTCGGCGATCAGCGGAACGAGGCGCGAATTGAGCAGCGCCGTCGCACCTCGCTCGAGGACGTTGAGCTCGTGCGCAAGGTCGGTGGCAAGCGAAATCGGGATGTCGAGGACGGTCTGGAAGAAATCGCGTCCATGCCTCTCGACAATCGCGGAGTTGCGCAGCGCGTTGACCTCGGAGATGCAAAGCGCTTGGGCATCGGCAAACCAATCGATGTTCTCGCGGTAGATTTCCTCCCAGTCGGGTTCCTCGACGCGCGAGCCGTCGAAGCTGCCGTTGGCGTCGAAGCAGAGAACGTCATTGGGGTCGAGGCCGTACTTGCGCTTGGCATCGACTCGCGTGAGGACGTTCTGCGGAATTCCGACGATGATAAGCTTGGAGTGTATGCCCTTGTTCTCGACGCAGGCGTTGGTCGCCAACGTCGTCGACAGGCAGAGGACCTCTCCCTGCTCGAGCAGCTCCATCGGCACCGACTCGATCGCGCGGGTGATGCAGACCGTCAGATCCTCCTTGGTAGTGCGCGTCTTGGACTTGCTCAGCACCACGCCGCTATCGTAATCGTAGGCGATGATGTCGGTGTAGGTGCCACCCGTATCGATTCCGATCCCAATCTTCACAGACTACCCCTGATTCGAACGAAGCCGCCGTTGAAGCGCGAAAAATGCCAGCCCCGAAAGCTCAGGGCTGGCATCTATTAAACCACAGCGGCTAGGTTACAAATGTTAGAACTTGACCGACTTTGGCTCAGCGGTGAACGAGTAGAAGGTTGCGGTAACATCCTCGAGATAGAAGACGGCGTTGTTGCCATCGCCCGGCGCATACCTTGCCTGGAGCATCGGATAGTCGTCGAGAAGGGACTTCTGCGGCTCGATGCGCTCGTCGTAGACGGCCTTGCCGGCAACGCGGATCCACTCTCCGCCCTTGCAGGCGCAGATCTCGACGTTCGGGTTGGCCAGCATCTGCTTGGCGCAATCCTTGACCAGACCGGTCTGGAAGTAGAGCTTGCCCTCGAACTCATGGATGGTGCCGAACGGACGGACACGCGCCTGCTCGCCATCGACGGTAGCGATGTAATAGGTGCCAACTGCCTTCAGGAAATCATGAACCTGCTTCATTTCAGCCTGCATGATTGACCTCGCTTTCTGTATGAATCGGTTTCTCGCGGTGCTGAACACGTACGCAACGATTATAACCGCATAGCTGCCCGAATCGAGGCTTAAGGCCGCGACGTGATGAAGGTGGGCGGAGGGACGGTGAGGCGCTGGCCGCTAAGCCAAGCCGTATTCGAATGCACGGTGGTTGAGCTCGATGAACGCCGGCTTTATCAGGCGTCCATGGCGGCGAGCACCTGGTGTGCGGGAAAGCCCACCAGCCCCGACTTCACAGCCGCGCCGAGCATGACCGTGT
>JAFWGD010000044.1 GCA_017515355.1 Coriobacteriales bacterium | reverse complement strand
CTACACGACGCCAAGGATATCCTCGCTGGTCAAGAGCTCGATCACGTCGACGCCGAGCTTCTCTGCGCACTTGTACAGGAACGTGAAGGAGAGATCCTCTTCGCCCGACTCCTGGGCGATGTACTCCTCGACGCTTCTGTTGGTGGCCTCTGCCATCTCCTCTGGAGTGAACTCCAGGTCCTCGCGAAGCGAGCGGATCCTGAAGGCCACCTCGGTGATGTTCGGATTCATTTTTCCCCCTATTGCGCTGCGTCCGCTTCCCCTTGAAGCAAACTGAATAAATAGTGCATAGATACCGATATTGACAATGATAAGACGAATTCATTTGCTAAAATAGCCATAACTGCAGTTTAAACGCTCAAGTGCACGAAAATGGAGGATGCTGTGAATCCTGTCATTATCATACCCACGTATGTTTCTGGCGGTCGCAAAAGCAATTCATCGGATATTCTCGAAACCTACGACCATATGACTCCGCTGTCGCACCAAGGCGAATTGCCCAGATGCCTTGGCTCGTTGCGCGAGAATGGAGTCGACGCGCCCATCGCGATCCTGGTCGTATCGGAGGCGGGCTGCGCTGCCCAAGCTGCCGAGAAGATAGTCGAGATCGCCAAGCACTACCCGACGCTCAGAATATCGGTGATTACCGCCGAGCATGAGGCCGCCATGCATACGCGCATGTCGCAGATGGGTCTCGGGAGCTTCCTCGATGGCATCGCGCTTTCGAGCTACGGTGCGATTCGCAACCTCGGCATGATCTACGCCCTTGCAATGGGGTACACCGAGGCGATCTTCATCGACGACGACGAGATCGTCACCGACCCCGAGTTCCTCGAGAAGGCGTGCTACGGCCTCGGAATGCTCACGCAAAGCGATATCCCGATCCTGATCAAGACCGGGTACTTCCTCAACAAGGCCGGCGACTACCATGCCAAGCTCTCGAACAAGTGGTACGACAAGAAGTGGAATCTCCAGCGCATTGGCTTCAACGAGTGGATCGATTCTGCGATGAAGTCGAGCCGCCTCAGCGTCTCGAACACGGTTTGCGGAGGGCTCCTCGCCATTCACTGCGAGGCGATGAAGCGCGTCTCGTTCGATCCGTGGATCACGCGCGGCGAGGATCTCGACTACCTTCTCAACGTTCGCATGTACGGTTCCGAGATCTGGTTCGACAACGAGTGGCGCATCGTCCACAGGCCACCCGTGCGCAAGAACGAACTCATCCGCTATAGGCAGGACATGCATCGCTGGCTCTTCGAGAACCGCAAGCTCGAGTTCCTTTCCTCGCAGATCGATCTGCTCCAGATCAACGCCCAGATGCTCGAGCCCTATCCTGGGCTCATGCTCGGCTCGAAGGGCGAGAAGATCCTCAAGGGCACTGCCATCAAGCGCGCCATCGGCTGTTCGGGCAAGCGCAAGGCCTATTGGAGCATGGCCCATAAGGAGCTCAAGAACGCTAAGGCCTATGCCGCCGATGAGTGCATGAAGTACTTCCCGTTCCAGCACCAGTGGCCCGAGGTCGTTGCGATGCTGATCGAGGATATCGCGCTTGCGGGCATCTTCGAGAGCGCCGCCGTGACCTTCGCTTCGGCTGAGATCGTAGAGGATGCCGAGGGCGAGCCCCGCATCGAGGAGGTCGTGAGCGCTCCCGCGGTGGCCGACGAGGAGATCCAGCGCGAGCTCGCCGACTTCGATTTGGATTTGGAGTCTCTCGGACTCGATGATATAGATGTCTAATCGCTCTCAGCTCGAGGAAGTCTACAACGGCCGCACGCTCTCTCGACAGAGGCGCTGGATAAGCATCTTCGTCACCGCGATTCTGCTTGCGGGCTTTGCTGCAGGCGGGATCATCGGATATCTGCGCGATATCAATCAGCTGTTCGCTGTCGGAGCGATCGGAATTGCGTTCTGCGCATTCCTGCTAGGGCTGTTCGCCAATAGGGAGGATAAGCTGCGCGCGGATCAAACCAAGCTCGTTCTCAACATCGCGCGCGAGATGGCAGGCTTCCTGCGCAACGGACTCAATGAGGAGACCGCTCTCGAGGCTTGCCGATACCTGCTTCCCGTGACCGATGCCGCATCCGTGGCAATCTACTACAAGGGCGAGTGCATCGGCCATGCCGGCGCAGATGCAATCTGGGAGGAATACGGTGGAGATCCCGTGCCGATTCCGTGGGCCAAGAAAATGTTCGATTACGGGGCGACCTGCGTCGTCCGCAGCGATGACGAAGAGCCTCTCCCAACCCCTCTCAAGGCGTGCGCAACCGCGCTCATCAACGTCAGCAGATCGAACGACAATGACGTCGATCTCGGAACGCTCAAGCTCTATTACCGCAGGCGTCGCGACATCGGCGAGACCCAGCAGGCGATGGTAATCGGATTCGCCGCGCTCATCTCCGTCCAACTCGTGCAGCGCGAGCTCGCCAGGCAGACCGAGATCGCCACGAACATGGAGTTGAGGGCTCTGCAGGCGCAGATCAACCCGCATTTCCTCTTCAACACGATCAACACGATCGCTTCGCTGATTCGCACCGACCCCATGAAAGCGCGCGATTTGCTGCGCGAATTCGCAGTTTTCTATCGCAGAACCCTAGAAAGCTCGCAAGATAACATCACCATTGAGTTAGAATTAGCACAGACGTTGCGTTATCTCCGCTTCGAAATCGCGCGTTTCGGGGCTGAGAGGATCCACTGGGACAGCAGAATCGAGCCGGGTTTGGAGAAGATCGTCGTCCCGGCCTTCATCATCCAGCCCTTGGTTGAGAATTCCGTGGGTCACGCGATGCGAGATACCGGAGAGCCGCTCCATATATTCGTGGATGTCAGGAGCTCCGGAGAAAACGATGTCATCATCGATGTTTCCGATGATGGCGTCGGCATGGATGCGTCCAAGGTGAGCGTAGCCATGAAGTCCGACGGAAGTCGCGGTGCGGGCATCGCGATCAAGAACGTCGACGAACGCATGAAGAGCTGCTTCGGGCCGGGTTCCGGCCTCAAGATCAGCTCTGAGCTAGGAGTTGGAACCACTGTCACGCTGACATTGGTAGACGCCAAGAAGCGTCAAGCAGGAGAGGAAGGTAATAGAT
>JAFWGD010000043.1 GCA_017515355.1 Coriobacteriales bacterium | reverse complement strand
CTCCGCGTTGCAGGGCAGCCTCGAGAACCTCTCTGTGGGCAGCATCGACGCGAGCGCGATCTCATCCACCACCCTCTCCGCCGCAGAGTCGGTGACGAGCACGACGATCTCCTGCGCATCCCTCAACGCAACCAGCATCGTAGCGGAATCTATCAGCGCATCGAGCCTCAAAGCGGATTCAATCAGCGCCCGAAGCATTTCGGGAGCGCTCGGCTCCCTGAAGCTTCCGAGCGATTGCTGCGGTCGCGCTACCTTCGCCGCCGTCGATGCCAGTGGAGAGGGAATCGACGGCACCATCACCATCGAAGCCAACCCTAAGACGAACGGGATCGTGGTAACCCAAAGCACGTCGAACTGCCCATACCTGTGTATGTACGAAGTGGCACAAATCGGAGATGGCCTATGGGAGATTTCGAGAAGGTTCGAATCGGCTGCGCTGGAAGCGCTGGACGACGGTTCCTTCGCAGGAATCCCCGAAACAGAAATCCACTGGATCGCCTTCGTCGAGGAAGGCCGCTGGTGATTGCTGCTCGAATCCGAAAAAGCTTGCCATTTTTGCGCCTGCCGCTTGAAATGATTCCCCCATTGGAGTAATCCATAAGTGTCGTCGGATGAGCTAGATTCGCGCCTAACTCATTTGCTCATACCGAAAGGAAGTGCGTCATGGGTGATGAGCAAAAGGAAGAGCTGCTGAATGCCTGGTTGCAGATGTCCTTATGCGTAAGGGGGAACAGGCTTCTGAAGAACCTATCCCTCAACGAGGTGGCAGTTTGCAACTACCTCTATCGCAACAGGGATTCTGGCAAGGAGATCACAGCGACCCATATATGCGAGGAATTCCGAATCTTCAAGTCGCAGATGAACAAAGTCATCTCATCCCTCGAGGAGAAGGGCGTGATCGAGCGCTATCAGGGCTTGGACGACAAGCGCAAGCTCTGCATCCGTCTGAAAGAGGATAAGCTCAGCATCTATCTCGACGAGCACGAGCACGTGCTGCAGATCATGGATGCCGTCGAGAAGTCGCTCGGCAAGGAGAACACGGCTCAGCTTGCCAATCTCATGAAGATGGCAACCGCAGCGGTCAACGAGCTGCAGGGAGAGACGAAGCTGTAGCGAGCGTTTGCAGCATGCAGGCTGGCTTATCGACTCTAGAGTCCCTCGAAAGCGGGAATGTAATCCTCGATCGCGGCCGACGGATCCTGGATGAAGCACTCTTCGAAATCCATCGCCTCTGCGCGCGCGACCAAAGCCGCGTACCCATGCGGATCTATGCGCCTCGCGATCTCGGGAAACTCGCCCGAATCGGCCAGAGGCATGTACTGGCTCATCAGGCTGAGGGCGATCTGCGAGCCATACTCCGCCCCGAGGTAGTCGATGATCGCCAGCGAATCCTCGAAGCACCCGGGAAGCACCAGATGGCGCACGACCGTTCCGCTGACGAGCAGCTCACCGTCCTCGCCGCCATCGCGATACTTCGGCGCACCGGTCTGCCTCACCATCTCCGCCAAAGCCTCCTTGACAACCTGCGGGTAATCCGCAGCGCGCGAATATCGCTGCGCAAGGGCGGGATCTGCATATTTGAAATCGGTGAGGTAGATGTCGATCAGCCCGTCAAGCGCGCGAAGCGTCTCCATGCTCTCATAGCCGCTCGTGTTCAACAGAAACGGTATCGCGAGCCCTTCGCTGCGTGCGCGCTCGATGGCCTCCACGACTTCGGGCAGATAATGCGTGGCTGTAACCAGATTGATGTTGTTCGCGCCGTTGGCCTGCAAATCGAAGAAGATATCCGAAAGCTCCCCAGAAGAAATCGCGCGATCGATCCACGGATTGGCGTCGGAATCGATGCTGCGCACCGAGATCTCGCGGTTCTGGCAGTAGACGCAATGCAGCGGGCAATGCGCGAAGAACACCGTACCGGAGCCCGTGATGCCGGAGATGGGCGGCTCCTCCCAAAGATGAAGCGCGGCTCTCGCCACGCTTACGCGCGAACTCGCCCCGCAGACGCCGAGCTCTCCCGCCAAACGATTCGCACCGCATTTCCGAGGGCAGAGCGTGCAGCTCTCGTAAGCGCGCAGATTTACCGAGCCCATCTAGCCGATACCGCCTCCGTCAGGTTCGCGCAGCTCTCCGTTAGCGCAAACCTCCAATCCGCTATCCCTCTCGATGATCCCCGCGACGCCGTTTTCCAACAGGATCGACAGCACCGTTTGGATCGCGAGGGGAAGCGCAGCCTCCACCGGCTCGCTAAGCCCGATCTCGAACTCTGCGGGCGAGATATCCTCAACCTGCACGCCGACGCAGACCCCTTCGACCTCGTATCCGAGCATCTTGGCCGCATCGCGCACATCGGAGAAGCGCATATCGTGGGCGGAGTGGATAACGTGGCTCCTGTCGATGTCATCGGGGCTGAAGCGAAAGACCGTCCCTGCAGGCTCTCCCGTTCCATCGACAGCATCGACCACTACGAGGAGGTCGTTCTCCTCGAACTCGGGCAGAAGGGCTAGGCCCATGCAGGCGCAGTCCTCTACGCGCACGTTCTCTGGAAACTCGTAGCGCTCGATCATCCTCTTGGCTATGGCAGGCCCGACACCCTCATCGGCCAACAGGATATTGCCTATGCATATGACGCAGACTCTCTTCATTCGCGCTCCATCGCGTTGCAACGTGCTTTCATCTTGAGATTATCGGGCGATTGGCAAGCCTTCGCAACCTGCCCCGCCCCTTACACAGAGCAACCCGGCACCGAAATGCCGGGCTGCTAACGACAGCTGGATTTGCAGAGGCGCCGATTCTAGTTGAAGTAGCGCTTTGCGTCTGGATCGTTGGGATCGAGATCCTCTCCGATGATCTCCTTGGTCTCCGGATCCATGATCATTCCACCATGCTCCTTATGCTTGAACATGATTGCAACCTGCGCAGGACCCTCGATGAGGGCGAGATACATATGCAGGCCGGTGAAGATGATGAAGACCCACATCATGAAGAAGTGGATGATCCTCACGTTCATGATTCCGCCAACGAGGTTGGTGAACCAAACGAAGATGCCCCAGTCGCTGGTGGGTCCCCAGAGCGCGAAGCCGGTGAAGCCCATGAAGAGGAGCAGGAACGGAATCGCAGCGTACGAGAGCTTCTGCGGCGAACCGTACTTGGTGCCCTTGGGATGGTCCT
>JAFWGD010000042.1 GCA_017515355.1 Coriobacteriales bacterium | reverse complement strand
GGGCTCGACTTCGACCAGTTCACGAAGATCGTCATGCTCTCGCAAGGCGAGTTCAAGCGTTTCCTCGAGGCGAGCTCCGCCGACCGCAGCAAGATCTTCTCGAGCATCTTCGACACCTCTCTGTACCGCCGCATCACGGAGGTGCTGAAAGCCGAGCGCGATTCGCTCAAGCACGCGATGGAAGAGCAGGATCATCAGCTGATGGCGCTGCTGCGTTCGGCTGACGTGCCGAACGACGATCCCGCCGCCGCGCGCTTTGCCGCCGAGCTTGCCCGCGGAGCGCTGGGGGCTTCCGACGCTCTGGAAGTGCTCGCCGGCCTCATCGAAGCAGATCGCGGGCACGAAGGTGACCTGCGCAAGCAGCGCACGAAGATCGAAAACGAGATCAAGCAGGTCTCGGAGAAGTTGGGGCAAGCCAAGCAACGGGAAAGGGCGGCTGCAGAGCTCGACAAGGCGCGGGTCTCGCGCGAACGGGAGGAAAGCGCCCTCCCGGGGTTCGAAGAGGCTGTCCGCAATCAGGAATCGTTGGTTCCCGAGCGCAACCGCCTGTTCTCGGAGAAGGTCATCATCGAGGATGGTTTCTCCGCGTACGAGGATCTCGAGAACGAGAGGGCCCGTCTTGGAAAGGCGAAGGCAGAGCTCGTCGATGCGCAGAAGCAGCTTGAGGATGCCAGGTCGGAGTACGGAAACATCCAGCAGAAGCTGACTGACAACAAGGCGATCATCGATGCCAATGCGAATGCATCCGTCGAGCTCGAGAAGGTGCGCGCTTCGATCGAGCGAGCCAGAGACAAGCAGATCGCTGTGCACAATGCCATCAATGACTGCGCGCGGCACAAGACGATTCTCGACGAGCTGGCTGCCGCGCGGGAAGAGAGCATCCAGGCAAGCCGGGCTTTCGCCAGCGTTTCGGCGCATCGGCAGAAACTCGAAAACGCATACCTCAACGCGCAAGCCGGCATCTTGGCGCAAAGCCTCGTGGAAGGAGAGCCCTGTCCCGTGTGCGGCTCGCGGGAGCATCCCGACAAGGTGCATCTCGCAGTAGATGCCCCGACCGCCGACCAAGTCGACGAGGCACGTTCGCGTGAGGAAGATGCGCGGCAGCGCGCTTATGAAATCGCCCAGCAGGCGACGAAGAACGAGGAGGCCGCCCGCAATTCCTCAGAGAAGGTGCTCGGTTCGTTTGCCGCCTTGGGTGGAGACTGCGAGGGGCTTGGCGCAAGTGGAATGCTGGACCTGCAGGCGTGCGAGCACATCAAGGAGCGTCTGGATGAGCTATCCCGCTCGATCAAGGCAGAGCGTGCGGGCCTGAACGGAAGCCAGAGGAGATTCGAGGCTGCGAGCCAAGCGCATGACGCGGCAACCAGCGCGCGCGATGAGCTCGAAGAAAAGCTGGCGGGCGTCAGGACCGTCGGAGAGCGGGCTTCGCAAGATTCCGCGCGCCTCGATGCCAATGTCAAAAACCTGGAGGCATCCGTCGCCTCGAAGGCAGCGAAGCTGTCCTATCCGTCGATCGATGCCGCACGCGCTGCGGCAGCCGACCTCGGGCGCAAGGTCGACGAGATGGACAAGGCTCATGAGGAGGCCATCTCCAATCGTGACGAATGCCTCAGGCGGATTGATATGGCGAAGGCGGCGATCGAGGCCAACGAAGAGCAGCTGAGGGGGAAAGAGCTCCCCCCGACGGCAGAGCTCGAGGCGCAGGTAGGCGAGCTCACCGCCGAGCAGAAGAAGCTCAACCGCGACAACCAGGACATCTCTAACCGGCTCTCGAGGAACAGGTCGGCGCGCGACGGGGCGGGGAAGAGGCTCGCGTCGCTCGGAGACATCGAATCCAAACTCGAGGTCATGGACCTACTGGCCGGAACGGCG
>JAFWGD010000041.1 GCA_017515355.1 Coriobacteriales bacterium | reverse complement strand
ACAGCGAATCGACCTACTCCTCAGCGCTCGCAACGATCAAGCGCGAGCTCGATGCTGCGGGCGATCCCAACCCCGTCGTCTCCGCGAATTGGATTCTGCGCGAGACCCTCGGGATCTCGGGCTCCGACATGATCCTCAAAGCCGGAGACCTTGTCGATGGCGAGCAGGCTGCAGCCTTGGAGAGCGCGCTGGCGCGCCGTCTGTCAGGCGAGCCGCTCCAATACATCACCGGCATAGCCCCGTTCAGGTATCTCGATTTGGAGGCTAGGCCCGGAGTTTTCATCCCTCGCCCGGAGACAGAGGTCGCAGTCACCCAGGCGCTCGAGTGCATCGAGGCCCTGCATGCTGCTGGCATGTCCGACGCGCCCGAGGTTCTCGACCTTTGCTGTGGCAGCGGAACCATAGCGGTATCCATCGCCTCCGAATGCGCGAATGCGTCGGTTACGGCTGTGGACATCTCTGCCGATGCGGTTGAGCTCACGAAGGCCAACGCGCGGCGAGCGGGGGTTTCCGAGCGCATCGCCGTAATGCAGGGCGACCTGTTCGAGCCGCTCGGCAACTGCAACCTCTTCGACATCGTCGTTTCGAATCCGCCGTATATCCCCTCCTCGAAGCTCTCCGCTATGCCGCGCGAGGTGATCGACTACGAGCCTATGCTCGCTCTCGATGGGGGAGAGGACGGGCTCGACACCTTCAGGCTGATCCTCGCACGCCTGCACGAGCACATTGCTTTCGGTGGCTGCTTCATCTGCGAGCTCGACGAGGATGCTCTCGATACGGCGGTCCAGCTATGCAAATCCGCTCCCAACATCGCATTCGATGACGTGCGCATCGTCGATGACCTCGCTGGCAGACCGAGGGTTCTGGTCGCCCGCGCTTCAAGCAAGAGGCTCAAGGTTGGATTCGAGGGAGATGAGCGCGCATTCTGCGCCGCGAAGGGCACTCTCGATTCCAGCGCCGCAGTGGTCTTCCCAACCGATACCGTCTTCGGCATCGGAGTGAAGGCTGTGCCCGGATCGAACCCCGATCTGCTCTTCGAGATCAAGCGCCGTCCCAAGGAATCCGCAATTCCCTGGTTGATAGGCGATCCGAGCGATCTTCTCAAGTACGGCAAGCGCGTTCCGGAGCATGCCAAGGCTCTCGCCAACGCCTTCTGGCCCGGCCCGCTTACGCTCGTGGTAGAGGCTTCCGACGAGATCGGCTCAGAATGGCTCGCCGACGACCGCACGATAGCGATCCGATGCCCGAACAGCGACATCGCGCGTAGGCTCATCGCCATCGCAGAGGCGCCGCTAGCTACCACGAGCGCGAACATCTCGGGTCGTGGCGCTGTGGCGGATCCAAGCGAACTGGATCCCGAGCTCGTCGAGCAGGTGCCGATCGTTCTCGAGGCTGGTGCAATCGAGAGCGGAACCCCCTCGACCATAGTCTCGTGCCTTGGGAATGCTCCGATCATCCTGCGCGAGGGCGGCATAGCGGCTGAGGATGTCGAAAGCGCGATAGCTGCGCTAGAATAGATTTGCCTGCCGTGCCGAGCGCCGGCAGGAGGAAAAGCGAGATGAGAGGCTGGGAGCGAAGAGGATGAGGATTGCAATCGGCTGCGACCATGCGGGCATCGAGCAGAAGCCGGCAATCGCGGAGTATCTGAGCGCCAAGGGCTTCGAGGTCGTCGACCTCGGCTGCTATTCGGCGGAACGCGTCGACTATCCCGACTACGCGGTCAAGGTGTCAGAGTGCGTCGCCTCAGGAGATGCGGACTTCGGCATCCTGATCTGCGGAACCGGTATCGGAATGTCGATTGCGGCTAACAAGGTCGCCGGCATCAGAGCGGCCAACGTGACGCGCGCCGATATGGCGCCGCTTGCGCGCCAGCACAACGATGCGAACGTGCTGACGCTCTCCGCCCGATTCGTCGCCCTTGAGGAAAATGAGGCGATCATCGACGCCTTCCTCGCCGCCGAATTCGAGGGTGGAAGGCATGAGGGGCGCGTAGCCAAGATCAACGCGCTGGATTAGCGAAAGCGCCGGTCAACGTGCAAATGATCGGCTGATACGACAGGAGCATACCCGATGGATAGCAGCAAGACGATAGCGGAGCGCCCGAGCTGGGACGAGTACTTCCTTACGATAACGCGCGACGTTGCAGATCGTTCGACCTGCATACGCAGGCACGTGGGAGCGATCATCGTCAAGGATAAGCGCATCCTTGCAACTGGCTACAACAATGTACCCTCGGGTATCGCCCACTGCACCGAGAGGGGCTGCCTGCGAGATGAGCTCGGCATCCCCAGCGGTCAGAAGCACGAGCTGTGCCGAGGCCTGCACGCCGAGCAGAATGCTGTCATCCAGGCGGCCAAGCACGGAGTGTCGATCGACGGCTCCATCGTCTACTGCACCAACCAGCCCTGCGTCGTCTGCGCGAAGATCCTCATCAACGCCGGCGTCACCGAGATCATCTACGAGAATCCCTATCCGGATGCGCTTGCGGAGGAGATGCTCGCCGAGGCCGGGGTCAAGCTGCGCTGCATCGGAGGCGAATAGGTCGAAATTTGCGCGAAGGCCTTGCGCATCCAGCGTCGTGAACCCGTCATATGCCGCACCACGAAATGATGTTTCGTGGCGCCCAAACGACCGATTCGCCTGCGCAACCATTGAACCTCATATATGGGAGTGCTATCCTTTATACGTTTTGGAACAACCCATTTCTATCTAGAAAAAGGAGTGTAAGACTATGGCTCAGCTAGGTGTATTCGAAGACGTACACGATGCTATCGACGCAGCGTGGGCGGCACAGAAGGAACTCATGGAGAACTACACGACCGATGATCGCGATCGCTTCATCGCCAAGATCAAGGAGAGGTTCCTTGAGATCATCGACGAGGAGACCATCAATGAGTTCAACGAGACCGGCTATGGTCGTCTCGATCAGAAGCTCATCAAGAACCGCGAGTCCATCAGCGGTGCAATGGACACCTCCTGCCTCCAGCCCAAGATCATGGCTTCCTCTCGCGGCCTGACCGTTGAGTACCAGGCCCCTTACGGACTCGTCGGAGCCCTCACCCCGGTCACCAACGGAATCGTCACCGTTGCGAACAACGCAATGGACATGATCGCCGCCGGCAACTCCATCGTCTTCAACGCGCATCCCGCGGCGAAGCTCGCTGGCGCTATGGCAGTCGACCTGGTCAACCAGGCCGTCATCGAGTGCGGTGGCCCTGCCAACCTCGCTACGATGTGCAAGGATCCCGACAAGGCATCCCTCGATGTCATCATGTACTCCCCGAAGGTCGACCTCCTCATCGGAACCGGTGGACATCAGATGGTCGAGATGATCATGGCTGCCCCCAAGAAGGTCCTCGCAGCCGGTCCCTCGAACCCGCCTGTAATCGTTGACGAGACCGCCGATGTCGACCTCGCAGCCGAGACCCTCTTTGGCAACGTCGCATTCGAGAACGGCATGCTCTGCGTCGAGGAGAAGGTTGGATTCGTCGTCGAGAGCGTCTATGACCAGTTCATGGCCAAGATGGCCGAGTGCGGCGCCCGCATCCTCACCGCCGAGGAGGCTCAGAAGGTCGTCGACCTCGCTCTCATCAAGCTCGATGATGGCACCTATGCAGCCAACAAGAAGTACGTCGGCAAGGATGCCAACGTCATCCTCAAGGATGCAGGCGTCGAGCCTTGCGATTACGACCTCCAGGTCGCTCTGATCGAGGCCGACAAGGATCACCCCTACGTCGCAGTCGAGCAGCTGCAGCCGATCTTCCCGGTTGTCAAGGTCGCCGACTTCGAGGAGGCCATGGAGCTCGCCGTCAAGGCCGAGGCTGGCTGCAGGCACACCGCGGTCATCTGGTCCAACGACATCAACCGCATCACCCTCTTCGGCAAGAAGATCGGCACCACCACCTACGTTGCCAACGGCGCTTCCGTTGCTGCTGCTGGCGTGGGCGGCACCGGCTATGGTTCTGCGACCATCGCAACCGGCACCGGCGAGGGCTACACCACCCCGGTCAGCTTCACTCGCGTCCGTCGCTTCGCGTTTGCACAGGGTCAGGGCTACATCATCTAGTTTCCGCAGATCAAGTCGCAGTTGCGCATGAATAGGCGGTAATTCAAATCGTCACGTGGCTGATTCGGTAATCGTCTCAGCTGCGTGGCGATATTGATTGATACAGGAAAACAGGCACATAGGAGGAACAATGGCTCTAAAGCATTTGAGCGAACTCAACGAGAGGGCACTTGCCCTCAAGCCGCATCGTCGCGCCGTCGTAGTCGCCTCTCATGACGCTCACATCCTTCAGGCTGTCGCGATGGCCAAGAAGGACGAGCTCATCGATCCCGTCCTCGTCGGCCATGTCGATGAGACCAAGAAGATCCTCGCCGAGCTCGGCGAGTCCGAGGATGGATACGAGTTCATCGAGGCCGACACCGATGAGGACTGCGCCGTCACGGCCATCAAGCTCGTCCAGGATAAGAAGGTCGACATCATCATCAAGGGCATCATCGAGACCCCGACCCTCATGCGCCAGGTCGTCAAGAAGGAGAACAACGTCCTCACCGGCCTCGTCTCCGCATGCGGAATCTTCGAGTCCGAGAAGTACCACAAGGTCTATGCGATGACCGACATGGGAATCAACCAGTTCCCGACCCTCGAGAAGAAGGCCCAGATCATCCAGAACGCCGTCAACTTCCTCACGAAGCTCGGAATCGAGAACCCGAAGGTCGCCGTTCTCTCGTCCACCGAGAGGGTCAACCCCAAGCAGCAGGACACCGTCGAGGCAGCTGAGCTCAAGGCGATGAACGAGCGCGGCGAGATCACCGGCTGCATCGTCGAGGGCCCGATCTCCCTCGACCTCGCGCTCATGGCGGAATCCGCGAAGACCAAGGGCTATTCCAGCCCGGTCGCAGGCGATGCCGACCTCCTCATGGTTCCCGACATCGTCTCCGGCAACCTCCTCGTCAAGGGCATCGGAATCTTCGGTGGTCCGAAGTCCATGGACGCCGTCCTCGGCTGCGTCGTGCCGATCGTCTTCGGTTCCCGTGGAGGCCCGATCGAGGCCAAGTACAACTCCATCGTCCTTGCAGCCATCACTGCTGGCGAGTAATCGGGAAGGAATGAAAATGGCTAAGCTTCTTTGCCTGAACTTCGGTTCCACTT
>JAFWGD010000040.1 GCA_017515355.1 Coriobacteriales bacterium | reverse complement strand
TGTATTCCACCTACTTCCCGAGCGTTGCGCTTTCGGCGACGATGGACGGCTGCATGGAGAAGGGCCTCGACGTCACCCGCGGCGGAGCGAAGTACAACTCGACCGGCCAGACCGGAGCTGGAATCGGCAACGTCGCCGACTGCCTGATGACGATCAAGATGGCGTTCGATGGCCGTCTCGGCGCAACCCCGCGCGAGCTCTACGATGCGCTCATGGCCAACTGGGAGGGCTACGAGGATCTCCGCAACTTCGTCGAGAACGAGGTTCCTCACTATGGCAATAGCATCAAGGAGGTTGACGACCTCGGCGCTTGGGCGATGAACGAGTTCTGCGACTACCTCGCATCGTGCACCGGTCCGCGTGGCCACTATGTTGCGGGAACCTTCACGATGACGATGCATCTCGACCTCGGCTTCACCACCTGGGCAACGCCCGATGGCCGTCGTGCATCCGATCCGCTGGCAGACGCGATCTCCTGCCGCCAGGGCTTCGACAAGAACGGCCCGACCGCATACCTGATGTCGGCTGCCAAGCTTCCGCACGTCAAGCTCGGCAACGGCGACCAGACCAACATCCGCTTCAGCCCGACCGCCGTCGATGGCGACGAGGGAACCATCAAGCTCCGCGAGCTCTTCAAGGCGTACTTCGCCGAGGGCGGAATGCAGGTCCAGTTCAACGTCGTCGGCGCCAAGACCCTCTATGCGGCGCAAGAGGATCCGGACAGCTACAAGAACCTCATCGTTCGCATCGCCGGCTTCTCCGCGTACTTCGTCGAGATGCCGAAGGTCATGCAGGATGACTTCATCTCCCGCACCGAGCAAATGGAGATCTAGCTCGCAGCATCCACCCTGCAAGCTAGAATAGGTTATTGAAATGGCCCTGGAATCGAACGAGATTCCAGGGCCATTGCTGTTCTGGTCTTAGATCTCCATTTGCTCGGCGCATTCTGGCCCATGCATTCCAATGCGCTTAGGGACGCGGCGCCTCGTTTGATTCTATCTTTTGCACTCTGCGGCCTTAGTCTTCTCAACGCAAATCGGTCTCGTCGCGTTTCGCGAGTGCGCTCGGGCCTCGTGGCGGGCGCGCGGCATCCACCCTGCAAGCTAGGCTGCTATCTGCGCCTTTGGGTTGTCAATTTCCGAAAATGCGCTATCTCCGCAATTACGGACATGCACAATGTGCGAAAATTACACCTGTAAAAATGATGGGGCAATAGGCGCCATCGTGCATGTGTAACCAGACATTACGCAAACAACAGGAGGTTCGGAATGTTCCAGTTCGCACCGATCAGCGAGAAGACCCAAAAGCTTCTCGACCGCCGCAAGAAGGCCAACAAGCGCGCCGTCTACATGGATGGCGAGCGCACCAAGATCCTCACCGATTACTTCAAGTCCCATGAGGCGGAGCCCTACGACCTGAAGTGGGCGCATTACCTCTATGAGTGGTGCGCGAAGAAGACCATTCGCGTCGAGCCGGACGATGTCTTCGTCGGCAACATGGGTCGCACCTACCGCACGCTCAGCTGCTTCATGGAGTGGGCGCCGGTTTGGATGTACAAGGCAACCCATGACGAGGATGAGGAGACCTTCAAGAAGGCATGGCAGTCCGACGGCGCATTCGCGAAGATGACCGACGAGGACAAGGAGATCTTCAAGGAGGCTTCCGAGTACTGGATCGATAGGTCGATCGAGGCTAGGGTCAAGGCCACCATTCCGCCTGAGGTCTGGGATCTCGAGGGCGACGGCTGCGACGACTTCCTCGAGCGCAGGAACACCATCTCCTATATGCCGCAGGGCCATGTCTCGCCCAACTTCATGAAGGTCGTCAAGGTCGGATTCGGCGAGATCAAGAGGCAGTGCGAGGAGAAGATGGCCGAGCTTCGCGGAGTCACCTTCGGCAACGACGCGGAGAAGTACAACTACTACCGCTCGACCTCGATCATCTGCGACGCCATGATCATCCTCTCCAAGCGCTATGCGGAGGAGTGCCGCAGACAGGCTGAGCTCGACGAGACCCCCGAGGAGCGCAAGGCCGAGCTTCTCAAGATGGCCGACTCCCTCGACTGGATCATGGAGAATCCCTGCCGCAACACCTGGGAGGCTCTCCAGGCAACCATCTTCTACATGATGCTTTGCATCAACAACGGCTGCATGCACGGCTTGACCATCGGCCGCGTCGACCAGTACGCTGGCTGGTTCGCAAAGGACGAGCTCGAGGCCGGAACGATGACCGAGGAGGAGCTGCAGATCCTTGCCGACGCCTGGATCCTCAAGATGAACGATCACATCGCCGTCATGTTCCTCGGCGGAAACGATGTTCTCTCGCAGCTTGCAACCAACCCCGATGTCGATCGCAACTACGCAACCAACGGCCAGCACTACACCGTTGGCGGCCAGCTCCGCGATGGCTCCGATGCCACCAACCCGCTCACCCTCGCGTTCCTGCAGTGCAACGGACGCCTTGGCCTTGCGGATCCCTCGGCTTCCTGCCGCGTCCACAAGGGCACCCCGGACATCGTTTGGCAGTATGCCATCGAGGCCTCCAAGATCAACGGCGGCGTTCCGACCATCGAGAACGATGAGGTCATCATGGCGGCTCTCATGCGCCGCGGAATCTCGCTCGAGGATGCTCGCGAGTACTGCATCATCGGCTGCGTAGAGCCCACCGTCGGCGGCATGGAGAACCCTGCATGCGGAGGCAACGGAGTCGAGGCGTTCTTCAACCTCGAGGGTTGCGTCGTCATGGCCTACAACAACGGCAACAACCCAACCACCGGTTACACCAAGGGCCTCAAGACCGGACTTCTCAAGGACATGAAGAGCTTCGAGGAGTTCAAGGCCGCCTGGGTCAAGCACATGCAGTACTTCATCGGCTGGCAGATTTCCGAGACAAACTTCTACGAGATGATGTATCGCACCTACTTCCCGAGCGTTGCGCTTTCGGCGACGATGGACGGCTGCATGGAGAAGGGCAAGGACATCACCCGCGGTGGAGCGAAGTACAACTCCTGCGGTCAGACCGCATGCGGAATCGGAAACGTCGCGGATTCCCTGATGACGGTCAAGATGGCGTTCGACGGACGTCTCGGCTACACTCACGAGCAGCTCTACGACGCTCTCATGAAGAACTGGGAGGGCTATGAGGACCTGCAGGCGAAGATCGTCAACGAGGTCCCGCACTATGG
>JAFWGD010000039.1 GCA_017515355.1 Coriobacteriales bacterium | reverse complement strand
CGTAAGGGGGTCGAACCCTTGACCTTGGGATTAAGAGTCCCCTGCTCTACCATCTGAGCTAACGGCCCAAAGACATATTAGCCGCTTTTGCTATGCGGTCAAAGAGAAAAGCTGTGCTATGGCGGCGAATGGCGCGCAATACGCCTCGCCAAAGGTTGGAAGCGAGCCGGTTGGGAAATGAGAACGCCGCTCTAAATGAGCGGCGCAGGGAAGTCGACTGGGGTGGGTGAAGGGACTTGAACCCTCGATCTCCAGAGCCACAATCTGGCGCCTTAGCCAACTAGGCCACACCCACCGTGAGACGAATAACGAGTATAGCATGAATTATCTCTTACAATGTTGGAAAGCGAAATACGTGCCGTAGGAGCTGTCAGTGGAAGCCGAAGCGAAGAGGAAGACGATCGATCGAGCTGTGATAGGCATCGTGCCTCGATACAGTCCGATCATGGAGCACTTCGAGATTCCTGAGGCGTTCACCAACCCGATTATGGGCTGCGGCGCGATTCCGCTGCTCATTCCCTACACGGAGGACCAGGAGCTGCTCGACTGCCTGCTCGGACAGGTTGACGGGCTGATGCACTTGGGTGGGCTCGATGTCGACCCGGCGCTCTACACCTACGGTCCGCGCCACCCCGAGGTGTCGGTGAGCATTCCGCACTACGATCGGTTCGAATTCGGCATCATGCAGTGGGCATTCGCCAATGGCATCCCTACGCTCGGCATCTGCCGCGGCATGCAGGTCATGAACGTCTGCTTTGGCGGAAACCTGCTGCAGGATCTCAGCCTCCGCAGCTCGTACACCTTCAACCACTACCAGCTGCGTCCCTTCGACATCCCCAGGCACGACATCGAGGTTGTGGAGTGCTCGCGGCTCGCGGAGGTCATCGGTGCGGGGGAGCATTGGGTGAATTCGATGCACCACCAATCGGTGCTTACCGTGCCCGAGCCGTTCGAAATCGTGGCGCGCTCCAGCGACGGGCTGGTCGAGGCCATCGAGGTGCGCAGCCATCCGATGTTCATCGGGGTCCAATGGCATCCTGAGGATATGCGCGGGGATATGTCTCTCGAGCCGTTCATCGAGGAGATGATCGCGCTCTCTTCGAAGGCTCGCTAGCCCCTGTCCTTGAAGCTGATCAGCTGATAGAGGATCCCCTCGATCATCTCCTGCTCTTGCAGCGGGCGCGAGATGACGAGGCTGTAGATCTTCTGGGGTATGGAATCCGCGCGCGATTCATCGGTATGGGCGAGCAGGTCGGATGCTGCAACGCCGAGTGCGCCGGCGATCTTTCCCAAGCTCTTGATCGTCAGGTTCTTCTCGCCGCGCTCGACCTGTCCGATGTAGGTGTCGTGGAGCCCTGCCCTTTCCGCAAGGTCCTCCTGCGTAAGGCCCTGAAGGTTCCTGTACGCCCGTATTCTCTTTCCGACAGCAACCGCCAAATCGACCATCTGAAACTCCATCCATCTGTTCAGAAAAGTCTAAAAATATCGGCAACTGCATTTACACAGACCAGAGTTTGTTTCTGGGTTCACATGCGCACTATAGATATTAAAATCGCGAAAAACTTGCATTATAGGCGGCATTTTCTTTGTGGCAGCAATATCGTTGTCGCCAAAGTGGTGGGCATTGCGGTTTGAGAGGGAGCTTGCTCTGGATAAATCAATAGGGCGAACCTGCAATCAGATTCGCCCTACCGATGGCATCTATGCGGGCGCTCGGTAGCTACCCGATCTTGGATGTGTAGGAGCTTTCCTTCTGGGTCGCCTTGGTTGCCTTGGGCATTGCGGCGGAGATCATGGTCGAGATGATCGAGATGACCTCGTTGCGGGTAAGGGTGTTTTCCTCGGAGAACCAGCGGGTCAACGTGCTGCCGCTGCCGGCGCCGATGAACTCTGCGTAATAGGACTTGAGGCTGTCGTCGTCGACATCGTCGATTAGCTTGAGCGTCTGGTCAGCCGAGGCGAAGACCCTCGCATACTGCACAGCTACCATCTCGTCGAGCCCCTGCTCGATCATGCGGGTGATGAAGTTCGAATCTGAATTCATGATATCGAGGAAGAAGTTCGCCAGATCCTCGGAGCCCTTGACGCGCCTAAGGCCGACTCTGTTGTAGGACTCGTGCGCATGGGCGCCGATGCACTTCTCGGTTGCCTCTGCGATCGAATCGAAGTTCTGGTAGAACGCTGGCCTCGAGAGCTTGGCCTCTTGGCACAGCTTGGTGATGGTAATGTCCTTGTAGGTTTGCTCGTTCAGGAGCTTTCCGAGCGCGTCGATCAGCTTTTTCTTAGATCTCAAGGCTATTGGATTATCAGACATGTTTCCTCGCTATCTTCGTTCTCCCATTGATTGCCGATCTCTCGGCATGGCATCTGCTGCGCAAATGCCCACAAATGTAATCTCCTCTGCCAGTGAAGGGGGCATTTGCTTGTCGATATGATAGAAAAGTTGGGCGCCCCTTGTCAGTTGTAAGCTGCTAGAAGCACCCCAGAACTACGCTAATTCGTAAGAATCGAACACTATTGCGATTCCTGAACTACCGAGCACTACATCTGGTTGCATTGTCAGTGCATAAAAAAGTTAACAATTTGTACGGGTTCATCTGTCATGCTTTTGCCGAAAGCTGCGTTTATCGGATTGAGTAACGGCAACGGAGCAACGCTTGTCAAGTGATTTCGAGGATGCTGGGCAGATGGGGCGTTTGCCCTATTCATCCATGCCGCGCATGCGCGTGCTGGTAAACTGTCTGTATACGCACTGCATACATGCAAAGGGGAGCAATTCCATGTTCAAGAGAACCTTGGCGCTCGTCGCCGCTTTGGCCATGGCATTCGCGCTTGCGATTCCGAGCGCTCTTGCCGCCACCTTCGACACCGCCGGCAATGTCTACTCCGCCGACACGGCAACTCCGGCTGAGAGGGAATTCTCCGGCGACTACATCTGGGTTGGCAATGAGCTCTCCGAGTCTGGACTGAAGGTTGGGGGAGATATCCTGGCCGGAGGAAGCGAGATATCAGTCGCCGACTCCAAGATCGCCGGCAACATCAGGGCCGCGGGCGCTCGTATCGGCATCAACGGATGCGCCGTCTCGAAGAACATAACCGCCGCAGGCCAGTCCATCATCGTGGGCACCGGTACCGACGCCATGGCGGTTCTCGGCGCCAGCGAGGAGTTCGAGTTCTATGGAACGGCCGATTACCTGCAGGTTTATGCCCAGACCGTTACGATTGACGGAAGGATCGACGGCGATGTGCGCATCACCGCGGTCGATGTGCAACTTGGCAGCAATGCATATGTTAGCGGCACCCTCTACGTCGAGAGTCCCGAGGAGCCGCTGATCCTCGAGGGCGGCTGGGTCCAGAACCTCGATTACACTCCAGTCGACAGCAAGTCGTTCGGCAATATGGCGGGATTCAGCTACAACCAGCTTCTCACATATGCGCTGCTGATCTATCTGGTCATCACGCTCCTCATGGCCTTCGTCATCGAATGGCTGATGCGCGGAGAGGTGAAGTTCGCCGCCGACTACTTCCGCGAGCATCCTGGCAAGTACTTGGTCAGCGGCCTGATCCTTGGGATTCTCATCCCCGTCTTGGTCATCGGCTTCATGATGCTGATCGCCTCGATCGGCCTCTCCATCGTGCTGCTGCTCTTTGCCATGATCCTTCTGATCGTCGCGGTTCCGTTTGCAATCGCCTCGTTCTCCAGGCTGATCTTCCCGAAGATGAACCGCTTCCTGGCGATCACCATCGTCGGGGCAATCGCGTGCGCACTCACGCTCCTGCCGATAGCAGGCTGGGCGCTCTCCGCGCTGTGCGGCCTTTACACGCTAGGATTCGTCGCGCGTGCGCTTCTCAGGCGCATCTCCAACAACAGGAACAATCGCGGTGGCAGCGCTGTGGCCACCTCCCAGAGCGCACAATTCGGGATGGATGACAACGAACGAAGATTCTAGTTCTGACTTGCGGATATCTCGAATATAATGTGTTCGAACGCAGCTTAATCGCACTCAATTGAAAAGCAGGTCATTATGTCCGAAGAAGTCATTAAGGTCGTGGGCGGAAATCCGATCCGAGGCACGATCAAGATCGAGGGCGCGAAGAATTCGGTCCTCAAGCTGATGGCGGCATCCATTATCGCTCCTGGCGAGTATTCGATCACGAACGTTCCGATGATCTCGGATGTCGGGATAATGGCAGATGTCCTGCGCACGTTGGGTGCCGTTGTCGAGCTCGGCGACCATTGCGCTCGCATCGACACCACCAACCTCACCTCCTTCGAGACCCCTTATGAGCTCGTCGCCAAGATGCGCGCGTCGATCTCAGTCCTTGGCCTGCTGCTCGCTAGGTTCGGCAAGGCAAAGGTCGCCATGCCCGGCGGATGCAGGATCGGAACGCGCAAGCTCGATATGCACATCGCATCGCTCGAGGCACTCGGCGTGGTCTTCGATTCGGAGCATGGCTACATCTACGGCGTGGTCGAGGGCGGACTCGTTGGCAACGAGGTCGAGCTAGCATTTCCTTCGGTTGGAGCCACCGAGAACCTCATCATGGCCGCAGTCGTTGCGAAGGGCACCACTATCATCGAGAACGCTGCGCGCGAGCCCGAGATCTGCGACCTTGCGAACTTCCTCAACAAGATGGGCGCGGATATCTCCGGGGCAGGCACTCCGGTCATCACGATCAACGGAGTCGAGGAGATGCACGCCACCGACCATCGCGTCGTCGGCGATCGCATCGAGGCCGGCACCTACCTGATTGCGGGCGCGCTCGGCGGAGGCCCGCTCACCGTGGAGGGCGTCGACCCGAACAACCTGCGCAGGCCACTGGCGATACTCGAGAAGATGGGCGTTCGCGTCGAGGAGGGTCCGAACAGCATCACCGTCTCGCACGAGGGAACGTTCAAGCCCTACGATATCCAGACCCTCCCGTTCCCAGGCTTCCCGACTGATCTGCAGGCGCAGTTCATGGTGCTCTCGATCCTTGCCGAAGGGCATTCGATCATCACCGAGAACGTCTTCGAGAACCGCTTCATGTTCGCCGATGAGATCACGCGCATGGGCGCTGACGTCAGGGTCGATGGGCATCACGCCGTGATCGAGGGCGTCGAACAGCTTTCCGGCGCTCCGGTGCAGTCGAGCGATCTGCGTGGAGGAGCGGCGCTCGTCCTCGCAGGACTGGTCGCCGACGGGGAGACCACCGTCT
>JAFWGD010000038.1 GCA_017515355.1 Coriobacteriales bacterium | reverse complement strand
TGTAGAGCGCCGTGCAGTTCGCCACCTTTATGCCGACTCCCCTGATCTCCATCAGCGCATCGAGCAGCTCCTCGTCGCTCGCGCTCTCGAGTGCGTCGAGGTCGAGGCTACCATCGGCGACGCGTCTCGCGGCATCGAGGACGTATTCGTTCCTGTATCCCATAGAGCAGCCGTCGAGGTCGGAGCAGGTGATCTCGCTCAGCGTTTCCGGACTGGGGAAGAGGAAGACGTCATCGTCGGCCTGCACGCCGAATCTGCGACAGAGCTTGTCGACGCAGGTGGTTATCGAGGGCACGCTGCGACGCTGCGAGATTATGAAGCAGACGAGCGTCTCCCAGTGGTCCTGGTTGACGACGCGCAAGCCGCGGCCCAGCCTTGCGGCGCGCTGGAGGTAGGCATCCTCGGGGTCGACGCTGGCAAACCACTCCTCGTAGTTGCGATCGAGGTCGAAGTAGCCTCTCCACACCGCGTCGAACTCCTCCTGAGAGCAGTCGAATTCCCAGGCGAGGTCATCGTTTTGGCGCGCGTAGACGAAGCGGTCGCGATGGATAGTGAGGATAGATCCGTCATCGCGTGGCGTGATCCGGAAGCACTGTCCCGAATCCATGATCTTGTTCAAATCGAAGTACTTCGACTCGATCGTTACCATCTTGCCTCCAAAAGACGCGCAACGTGCGCACTCGGCGCTATTCGCCCCGCTCGATAGGTTATCATTCGATTCTAGCGAAGAGATGCTTTTTGCGAGCGAAGAGGACCGAAATGATCGCTGTGATACCCGCTGCGGGGATGGGAACCCGCTTCCTGCCAGCTACGAAGGCGCTGCCCAAGGAGATGCTGCCGGTGCTCGACAAGCCGGTTATCCAATATGTGGTGGAGGAGGCGCTCGATTCCGGGGCCAGCGAGGTTGTCATCGTCAACAGTCGCGCCAAGCGCGAGATAGAGGCGCACTTCTCCGCAGATGAGGCGCTTGTCGAGGGCCTGCGCGCTGCAGGCAAGGGTGCCTATGCGGATGCGGTGGAGAGGGCTGGCTCGCTTGCGGTGAGCTATGTCTACCAGGATGAGCCCCTCGGCCTCGGAGACGCGATACGCTGCGCTGCGGAGAAGACGGCAGGGGAGAGCTTCCTGGTTCTGCTCGGCGACGTGCTGGTCACCGACAGCTCGATCGTCAGGCGCTTGGCGGAGGTCAGCGCTGAGCACGGCGGTGCGAGCGTCGTCGCGGTCTTCGAGGTTTCAGGCGACGAGATATCCCGATACGGCGTGATAGGCGGCGAGCCCATGGGCGATGGTGTTTGGAAGGTCGATCGACTTGTAGAGAAGCCTGCCAGGGAGGAGGCTCCCTCCAACCTCGCGATCTTCGGCCGCTATCTGCTCTCCAACAAGGTGATGGAGCTGCTGCAGGTTGCCGAGCCTGGCGCTGGTGGCGAGATCCAGCTCACCGATGCCATTGATGCAGCGCTGGCATCCGAGGAGGTCTACGCGGTCGTCATCGACCCGGACATCGGTCACGACACCGGCACGGTGGCGGCTTGGCTCGAGACCAATGTCAGGCTCGCGCTAGGCGATCCGCGCTATGCGGATTCGATCAGGAAGGCGCTCGGCGATTAGCCTTCACCGAGCCTCCCGAAGTCGCGCAACGAGCGAAATATTCGAAGCGATTCTGGATATATGCAAAATTCCTGCATAAAATGCAGGAATTGCTGCATAATCGCCGAATTTCCATTGCAAATACGCAGATGTGGGGACACAATAGAGACTCCAATGTGTCACCTCAATGGGAAATGCAATTCAAAGGAGCAAACATGAAAAAGACACTTGCAATCTTCGCCATGTGCGCAGCTCTCGTAGCTGGCTTGGCACTCGCCGGCTGCTCTTCGAGCAAGAGCACCGAGGATCTCGGGCTTCTCACCCCGGGCAAGCTCACCGTCGCAACCTCTCCCGACTATCCTCCCTTCGAGAACCTCGAGGGCGATGAGGTCGTGGGCTTCGAGGTCGACCTCTGGAACGCCATCGGCGAGAAGATGGGCCTCGAGATCGAGGTTGTCAGCATGCAGTTCGACGCCATCATCCCGGCAGTCGTGGCTGGCGGTAAGTGCGATGTCGGAATCTCCGGCTTCAGCTATCTGCCCGAGCGTGCCGAGCAAGTCGACTTCACCGAGTCCTACTTCGTCGACAACCAGGGCGTTGCGGTCATGAAGGATAGCGGAATCGCCGCTCCTGCCGACCTCAACAAAGAGGGCATGAAGATCGCCGTCCAGACCGGAACGACCGGCGAGAGCTGGGCGCAGGAGAACTATCCGAACGCTCAGGTAATCGGATTCGGCAACTCCAATGACTGCTTCGCAGCCATGCAGTCCGGCAAGGCCAACGCTGTTTGCACGAACCTCACCGTTGTCGAGGCCATGCTCGCAGATGCCTACTCCGATGCCACCGTCATCGACCAGTCTGCAACTGGCGAGGAGTATTCGATGATCGTCTCCAAGGACAACCCCGAGCTTCTCGCAGCTCTCAACGACGTGATCGCAGAGCTCCAGAAGGATGGAACGATCGACGAGCTCGCGAGCAAGTGGTTCCAGTAGGACACTGGCAGCACATAGCTTCAATTGAAAGCGCGATCCCTCCTGCCATGGCGATTCGCCTGCAGGAGGGACGCCGCGTTTAAGCGGAACCGAGGGAAAACGTGACGAAGCAGTCTCTGAAAACGATCGCGACCAAGGCGGTGAGCATATTCTTGCTCCTGTGCCTCGGCCTTTCGTTCTCGATTGCGGTCGAGCCTCCCAGCTCGTATGCGCTCGAAACGATCAAGTGCACCGCTCGCCCCAACTCCGACGACACCAAGGGCAATGTCTTGGGTGGCAAGGAGACAAGGGTGACGTGGGAAGGCCAGTGCGCGACGGACGAGTCGCTTTCAGGATTGTCGCTCACGTTCCCCGAGGGCACCGAATTCAGGGCCGATGATGCCAGGGTCACTGCGCTGACCGGCGAGAACCTCATGACGCGTGAGGAGATCGACGCGACGTTCATCGCCGACGGCCAGACGCTCATCGCCACCTTCACCGACGACATCCCCTCCGGACGCTTCGTCAGGCTCGAGGTATACGGCGTCTTCTTCCCCAGAACCGGCGGCGAGATGCAGCTGACGGGCACGTTCTCGCTCTCCGATGGCACTACCGCCGAGATCGCGGGCATATCCCCGATCACGGTGACAGGCAGCTCGATCGCCCAGAGTTGGGCCGATAGCCTTTCGAGGAAGGCATGGGTTCAGAAGTGGAACTCGAACAAGTTCCTCAGGCTCTTCCTCAACCCGCCGATTCTCGTGACGAGCTTCCCGATCGTATTCAAGGGCTTCCTGATGGCGCTCGCCGTCGTTGCCTTGGCGTTCCCCATCGCCATCCCGATCGGCTTCTTGCTTTCGCTGATGAGGATTTCCAAGAGGAGGATCCTGCGCGGAATCGCCACGACATACGTCAACGTCATCCGCGGCACGCCGCTGTTCCTCCAGATCTACATCGCGTTCTTCGG
>JAFWGD010000037.1 GCA_017515355.1 Coriobacteriales bacterium | reverse complement strand
GAGAGGATCTCGCCGTTCGAGTTCCTGTCGTAATAGTCCAATGGGAGCTTGGTCAGCTTCGACTTCACCGATTCGCGCAGATCGTAGACGATGCTTTGCGACACCTTCACCATGATCCGCTGCTGGAAGAAGGTCAGGCCGGCCTGCACCAGGTAGATGGACGCGAGTATGGCCAGCAACCTCAGGATCTCGGTGAAGTCGACACCCACGCCGCCATGCGATAGCGAGACGAAGCCGTCGAAGAGGACGGTGGTAATCGCACCAAGGAAGATCGGGCTGAGGATGTTGCACACCGTCGAGATCACGGAGAACACGGTGACGAGCAGCAGCTTGATGCGCTGCGGCTTGAGATATGAGAGCAGCTTGCGAGCCGCGCCCTTGGTGTCCTTAGGCTTCTCGACCACGCCCATGCCACGCGGACCATGTCCGGGCCCGCGGCGACGTGCCTGGGTCTTGGCGGCGTTCCTGCGTCCGATCTTGATCTTCGGCTCTGCCGCACCCTCGGGGACACCTTCGGAGGCACTGGGAACCGCGTCCTCGAGAGGCATCGCGTCGGCAAGCTTAGCCTCGTCTGTCCTATCGCCCATCGCTGCTCACCTCCTCCGCAGAAGCCTTCGGCTTGTTGGAGCTGGTGCGCTCGATGTCCTCTTCGGTGATCTGCGACATAGCGATGTCGTTGTAGACCTCGCAGCTCTCCATGAGCTCCTCGTGCGTGCCTATGCCCACGACACGCCCCTCATCGAGAACGATGATCTTGTCCGCGCCCATAGCGACATTGACGCGCTGGGCAACGACTAGCATCGTCGCGTCGCCGATCAGCTTCGGAAGCGCCGAGCGGATCTTGAGGTCGGTGGAGAAGTCGAGTGCCGAGAACGAGTCGTCGAACATGTAGATGTTCGAGCGCTTGAGAAGGGCTCGCGCGATGCTCATGCGCTGGCGCTGACCTCCGGAGAGGTTGCTGCCGCTTTGCGTGAGCTCGTAGTCGTAGCCATCCTGCTTGTTGGCGATGAACTCATCGGCGACGGCATACTTGGCGGCTCGGAATACGTCCTCGTCGCTGGCATCCTGGTTGCCGAAGAGGATGTTGTCCTTGATTGTGCCTGAGAAGAGCAGCGCCTTCTGGCTGACATAGCTGATCTTTTCGCGCAGCGAGGCCTGCTTGACTTTGGAGACGTCCTGCCCGTCGATGAGAACGCGCCCGGAGGTGGGCTCGAGGAAGCGCATTATCAGATTGAGAATGGTGGTCTTGCCCGAGCCGGTCGCTCCGATGATGACGGCGGTCTCACCAGGCTCGATGGTGAAGTTCAGGCTCTCCAGCGTGGGTTTCTCCGCGCCCTTGAACGTGTAGGTCACGTCCTCGAAGACGATCGAGCTGCCAGGGAGCGGAGAGGCGACGGCGTCCTCGGCATCTGGTCCGTCGATGATCGAGGGCTCCTTCTCGATGACCTCGTTGATCCTCGCTGCCGCCGCCATGGCCCTTGGCAGCACCGCGAAGAGCATCGATAGCATCATGACGGACATCAGGATCATCGTGGCGTATTGCGCGACGGCCATGATGTCGCCTACCATCAGCGCGCCGCTTTGGAGCAGATTGGCACCTACCCAATAAATCGAGATCATGACAGTGCTGATCAGAAGCGTGATCAATGGCATGAGGATGGCGATCATCTTTCCGATCTTGATGTTGGTCTCGCAGTAATCCGTGTTCGCCCTATCGAATCGCGAATCGTCCCATTTCTGCTTGTTGAACGCCCTGATGACCTGCACGCCGGTGAGGCTCTCACGCGTGACGAGGTTGAGCTGGTCGATCTTCTGCTGCAGCGAACGCAGATATGGGATG
>JAFWGD010000036.1 GCA_017515355.1 Coriobacteriales bacterium | reverse complement strand
GATCCTGCAGATCGTCGACATCATGGTCGCCGACCTGCGCGATCGTCTGATCATGCAGAACATGACGATCAACCTGACCGATGCGGCGAAGAAGTACATCGCGAGCCAGGGAACCGATGCCGCGTTCGGAGCGAGGCCTCTGCGCCGTGCGATCCAGCGCCTGATCGAGGATCCGGTTTCCGAGGAGCTTCTCATGGGCAGGTGGAAGTCCGGCTCTGTCATCGATGTCGACTACGATGGCGAGAAGCTGGTCTTCAACGAGGGCGAGGGCGAGATTCCCGAGCCTCGCAAGCGTCAGTCGATGACCAGGGAGGCCGAGCTCGTAACCCCGTTCTTCAAGAAGGGTTCGAACAAGTCGACTCCAGGAGACTCGTCTGCTGACGAATAGGCACTACCGAAGGGCATGCGCAAGAAGGTTTGGATGCATGCCCTTCGCATTGTACTAAGGCGCCAAAGGCTTGCTCGGTCGCGGCGCTGGCACTAAGCGAAAGGAGCTTTGGGATGGAAGAAAACGTGAGGCAGGTTGCCGATCCTGTTACGGGCCCGGCGGTGTTGCAGGAGCCCCAATTCACGTTCTTCGGAGACTTCGATGCAAACGTCAACGCATCGCCGGCGTCGCTGCAGGGTAAGGTCTCCAAAGATCCCAAGACAGCCGCTGTCATACTGGCAGGCGGCTCGGGCACGCGCTTTGGAGTGGCTGGCGGAAAGCAGCTCATGAAGATCTTCGGCAAGCCCGTGCTCACATGGTCGGCCGAGGCTTTCGATGCCGTTGCAGATGTTGGCCTGATCGTCATCGTCTGCCCTGAGGAGCGCATGGAGGAATACTGCAAGGTCGCAATCGATCCCTATCCGTTCGTCACGCCGATCGAGCTGGCCAGCGCATCGGATCTGCGCCAGCAATCCTCCTTCTCCGGAATCTGCAAGGTTCCCGACAGCTATGAGATAATCGCAATCCACGATGGTGCGCGCCCGCTGGTCACGCCCGAGCTCATCTCGCACGCGATCTCGGCGATAAAGGGCGACCTCGATGCCGACGGCGTCGTCGTGGGCCATCCCGCGCTGGACACGCTCAAGGTGGTCAGCGACGGCAAGGTTCTCGGCACGCCCGACCGCAATGCATTCTGGATCGCGCAGACCCCGCAGATCTTCCGCAGCGAGATCATCCGCGAGGCGCACATGATGGCGCTTTCCGAGGGCTTCGTCGGCACCGACGACGCATCTTTGGTCGAGCACATCGGCGGCTCGCTCATTCTCGTCCAGGGTCCGCGCAACAACATCAAGCTCACCGTTCCCGAGGATTTCGGCCCGATTCAAGCGGCGCTGGCCTCCAAGATCAAGATGAGCTTCGAGGACTAGCCATGAGAATAGGTCTGGGATTCGACGCTCATAGGCTGGTCGAAGGGCGCAAGCTGATCATCGGCGGAGTCGAGATAGGGTACCATCTCGGTCTCGACGGGCACTCCGATGCGGATGTCCTGGCACATGCCGTCAGCGATGCGATCCTCGGCGCTCTGCGTGCAGGTGACATCGGAAAGCTCTTCCCGTCAGACGACCCTGCTTACGAGGGCGCGAACTCCATCGAGCTGCTCAGGGAGGTCGGAGAGCTTGCAGCGGGCAAGGGCTACCGCGTGGCCGATATCGACAGCGTGATCTCGGCCGAGGCGCCGAGGCTCTCTAAGTACCGCGACCAGATGCGCGCCAACATCGCCAACGCGCTCGGAATCGGAATCGATAGCGTGGGGATCAAGGCAACCACAACCGAGGGCATGGGCTACGAGGGTCGCGGCGAGGGCATCAGCGCCCAGGCGGTCGTGCTCCTCGAGGAAGCCTAGCACTCAAGGCAAAAAGGCAAACCATCCATTCGAAATCGAAAGGAAAGAGTTGAGGATATGAAGATCTACAACACCTTGACGCGCAAGAAGGAGGACTTCACCCCGCTGGTGGAGGGCAAGGTCGGAATGTACGTTTGCGGCCCAACGGTCTACAACCACATCCATGTAGGCAACGCGAGGACCTTCGTCTCGTTCGACGTGATCAGGAGGCATCTGATCAACTCCGGCTACGATGTCACCTTCGTTTCGAACATCACGGACGTCGAT
>JAFWGD010000035.1 GCA_017515355.1 Coriobacteriales bacterium | reverse complement strand
GGCCACCGAATACCGCAAGCCCGTGATCGTGAAGGTCGCTGCAGTCCACAACATCGCGGCCATCGCCAGCGGAATCGCGCGTTCTGGAGCCGATATCATCGCGATAGACGGATTCAGAGGGGGAACGGGTGCGGCTCCCACGCGAATCCGCGACTCGGTGGGAATCCCCATCGAACTGGCCCTGGCATCGGTCGACCAACGTCTGCGCGACGAGGGCATCCGCGGGAACGTCTCGCTGGTGGTTGGCGGCTCAATCCGCTCCTCCGCCGACGTTGTCAAGGCCGTTGCCCTGGGCGCTGATGCCTGCTACATAGCCACAGCAGCGTTGTTCGCTCTCGGCTGCCACCTGTGCCGCACCTGCCAAACCGGCAACTGCAACTGGGGCATAGCAACCCAGAAGGAGGAACTGGTGAAACGTCTGAATCCGAATCTTGGCTACCAGCGCCTCGTCAATCTGCTGACCGCATGGAACCGCGAGATCAAGGAACTCATGGGTGGCATGGGCATCAACTCGATCGAGGCGCTCCGAGGGAACCGGCTGATGCTTCGCGGCGTAGGACTTACCGACGCCGAGCTGAGGATCCTCGGGATCTCTCACGCAGGGGAATAGGGGGATTGCGAAATGAAACGAGTGTACGTGAATGAGCAATGGTGCCTTGGATGCCATCTATGCGAATACAACTGCGCATTCGCAAATTCCGGAGAGGCTGACATGGCCTTCGCGCTGCGCGGCAAGACCCTCTATCCGAAGATCCACATCGAGGAGGATGGGAAGGTCTGCTATGCGGTTTCCTGTCGGCACTGCACCGACCCGCTCTGCGTAAAGAGCTGCATATCCGGCGCGCTGTCCATCGATGACGGAACGGTCTGCATCGACCGCGACAAATGCGTGGGATGTCTGACCTGCGTGCTGGTCTGTCCCTACGGAGCCGTGGCTCCAGGACCTGATGGCGCGGCCTCGAAGTGCGAGCTGTGTCTGAAGAACTCATGCGGAGCGCCCGCCTGCGTGGAGGGCTGCCCCAACGGAGCTATCGTCTACGAGGAGCGAGAGGCGGTGACTGTATGAAGCAGTATCTAATCGTCGGAGGCGGAATCGCCGGAATCCACTGCATCGAGGGAATCCGCAGCGTCGACCCAAACGGGCAGATCACGATGGTGTGCGCGGAGGCAGATTCCAACTATGGCCGTCCATTGATCTCCTACTACCTCGAGGGGACCACCGACGCGGTAAAGATGTCCTACCGCGGCGAGGATTTCTACGAGAGGAACGGCGTCATCGCGCTCCACGGCATCTCGGTGACGAAGCTCGACCCCGAGAGCAAGACCGCGGTGCTCTCCGATGGGCAGCTCCTTTCCTACGACGCTGCGTGCGTGGCAACGGGAAGCTCCCCGTTCGTCCCGCCTATGGCAGGCCTGGACACCGTTGAACATAGCTTCTCGTTCATGACGCTGGCGGATGCCCGTGCACTCGAGCAGGCAGTGAGCCCGGAATCTCGCGTCCTCATCATCGGCGGAGGCCTGATCGGGCTGAAATGCGCCGAAGGACTATATGCCCACACGCACAACATCACCGTCGTGGATCTGGCACCTCACGTCCTCTCGAGCATCCTTCAGCCGGAGAGTGCGGAAGTCGTCGAGGAGCATCTGCGCGAGAAGGGCATAGAACTGCTTCTTGGCGACAGCGCCAAGGAGTTCCAAGGCAACCGAGCGGTCATGAACAGCGGCGCGACCATCGAGTTCGATCTGCTGGTCGTGGCCATTGGAGTGAGACCGAACACCGGGCTGGTCAAGGAGGCAGGCGGAGAAGTGGGGCGCGGCATCGTGACAGACTCCCGCATGCAGACCTCGCTGCCCGACATCTACGCTGCCGGAGATTGCACGGAGTCGCGAAACATCGTGACCGAGGCTCGAGGAGTGCTCGCAATCCTGCCCAACGCCTCCATGCAGGGACATGTTGCAGGCATCAACATGGCTGGTGGAGAAGCCGTCTATGACGGTGGAATTCCGATGAACTCGATGGGAATCCTGGGCCTGCACCTTATGACCGCCGGAAGCTACTACGGCGAGGAGGACGGCGGAAGGGCATATCTCTACAAGACCGAGGGCGGTTTCAAGAAGCTCTTCACCAAGGATGGATTCCTCACAGGATTCATCCTCATGGGAGACCTGAGCCGTACGGGCATCTACACAGCTATGATCCGAGAGCGCAGGCCGCTCGACTCCATCGATTTCGAGACGGTATTCAGGAACCCGTCCTTGATTCCCTTCGGAAGAGCGTTCAGGAGGCAAAACCTGGGAGGCGAGGTGTAATGATCAGGAGAATCAACGCAACCAACATCGGTCACAGGGAGATCAACGAGCGCATCAGATCCGATTCGGGCGACGTGCTGCTCGAGGGTTGCCTCGGACAAGGCTTCATCGGGGCCGGAATGAACGGGCTGCACATCGACATCCATGGCGTACCTGGCAACACGCTCGGCGGATACCTCAACGGTGCGCAGATCACGGTTCACGGAAACGCCCAGGACAACGTCGGCGACACGATGAATGACGGAAAGATCGTCGTCCATGGAAACATCGGCGACGCACCGGGATACGCGATGCGCGGCGGGGAAATCTACGTCCGCGACAACGCCGGATACCGCGCTGGCATCCATATGAAGGAGTACCGAGACAAGTGCCCGGTTATGGTTATCGGGGGAAAGGCTGGCAGCTTCCTAGGCGAGTACCAGGCTGGCGGAATCATCATCGTTCTCGGACTCACGAAGGGAGATGCTCCGATAATCGGCAACTTCCCATGTACCGGCATGCACGGAGGCAAAGTTTTCATCCGCTCGGATTGCAGCGATATCGACTTCTCCAACACCGTCCATGCGCTACCTGCAACGGCAGAGGACATCAAGGGCATCGAGCCATTCCTCAAGGAATACTGCGACCTGTTCGCATGCGACCTCGGGCACATCGAGAACTCACCATTCACAGTCGTAGTACCGAACAGCAAGAACCCATATAAGCAGATGTACGTGGGGAACTGATATGAAAGAGGCCTGCGGGGTATTCGGAATCTGCTCGCAAACACGATGCGATGTTGCGCGCTACGCCTACTACGGCCTCTACGCGTTGCAGCACCGCGGACAGGAAAGCGCAGGCATCGCAGTCAACGACGACGGCGTTTTCACTATGCACAAGGCGATGGGTCTCGTCGGCGACGCATTCTCCGACGAGACGCTTTCGGGGCTCGGCGATGGCACGATCGCGGTCGGGCATGTGCGTTACGCCACAACAGGCTCCGATAGCGCGCAGAACATCCAGCCTATCCTGGTCAACCACAACAAGGGGCGGATGGCGCTGGCCCATAACGGCAACCTTACCAACGCGCTCGAGCTGCGCATCGAGTTCGAGGAGAAGGGCGCGATCTTCCACACCACGACCGACTCCGAGGTGATTGCGTACGAGATAGTCCAAGAGCGCCTGACGCACGACTCGATCGAGAGCGCGATCTCGGCCGCTATGGGCAGGCTCTCCGGAGCATACTCGCTCGTGGTCTCCTCGCCCTCGAAGCTGATAGCCGTACGCGACCCGCATGGGTTCAGGCCGCTATGCTATGGAATCACCGACGACGCGGCGTTCGTATTCGCCTCCGAGTCGTGCGCGCTCGACGCTGTGCACGCGCACTTCGTACGCGACCTTCTCCCTGGCGAGATCGCCATAGTCGAAGGTGGACGCATCAGGTTC
>JAFWGD010000034.1 GCA_017515355.1 Coriobacteriales bacterium | reverse complement strand
GAGGATCTGCGCCAGACGCTCCTCAACGACTGCCCGCACTATGGCAACGACGATCCGTACGCGGATGAGCAGATGAGCTGGATCATCGGCAAGTACTTCGACGTGCTCGGCCAGTACAACAGCAAGCGCTGCAAGTTCTTCCGTCCTGGCCTCTATGGTGGCGCAGCCCACGTCGAGGAGGGTCTGATGTGCTGGGCAACCCCGGATGGCCGCCTCGCGCGCACCCCGGTTGCAGACTCCACCTCGCCCGCTCAGGGACGCGACGTCAACGGCCCCACCGCCGTCTTCAACTCGACGCTATGCTTCGACCATCACAAGCTGCTCAACGGCATGTCGCTCAACATCAAGGTCCATCCGAATTCGATGACCGGCGAGGGCCAGCAGAAGCTCATCGAGATGGTCCAGAGCTACTTCGATCGCGGAGGCCTCGAGGTCCAGTTCAACATCGTCAGCGCGGATGTCATGAAGGCCGCCCAGAAGGATCCGGAGGCATACAAGGACCTCGTCGTCCGCATCGCCGGATTCTCCGCGTTCTTCATCGAGCTCACCGAGGCTCAGCAAAACGACGTCATCATCCGCAACGAGCATATGTTCTAGGCACTACCGTTACGTTTCACGCGGTAAACGCCTCATGAATGCAAATCCCGCCAGCCGAGATTCTTTGGCTGGCGGGATGGCTTTTCCTTGTGAGCGCTTGTAGCCTCTGCAATAATGCAAAAGCACAAGGGCGATTGGCGCAGCGGTAGCGCAGATGCCTTACACGCATAAGGTCGGGGGTTCAAATCCCTCATCGCCCACCATGATCTCAAGAGCCAGCCGGTCCTCCCGCTGGCTTTTTGGTTGCAGGGGAGGGGCCGCTTCGCATCCGGCCAGAACCGCAACCATGTCACTCACGGGCCGAAAAGCGCCGCTCTTTAGGAATGGCGGTACTTTAACGCTTTAGTGTGTTAAAGTGAATTCATCCGACAGAGAGGATGCGAAACAATGGCTGATATTCATTCCAAGGAAGTGGACACGCTCTTCAAGGCGATACTCGATCTCGGCAGCATCGATGATTGCTACATGTTCTTCGAGGACGTATGCACGATCAAGGAGATTCAGGAGATCGCGCAAAGGCTCGACGTCGCCCTCATGCTCGATTCCGGCAGGAGCTACCAGGACATCTCCGCCGCCACGGGCGTCAGCGCCGCAACGATCTCGAGGGTCAACAAGTGCCTCAACTACGGCAGCGGTGGCTACCGCAAGGCGATAGATTCGATCAGGGGGCAGGACAGCTGATGGCACAGGTCAATGGAAGCAACTCAATCGCGCCTGCGCTCACGCCCACGGGCAGCGAGCGCGTGATCTACGAGCTCCGCTCGCTCTACGAGTCATACGGCTTCAAGCAGTTCTCGATGAGCAAGTTCGAGCAGTACGATCTTTACGCGCGCAACAAGGACTTCCTCATCTCCGAGAACATCATCACCTTCACCGATACCAACGGCAAGCTGATGGCGCTCAAGCCCGACGTGACTCTCTCGATAGTCAAGAGCACGAAGGACCACGAGGGTGTCATGCAGAAGCTCTACTACAACGAGAACGTCTACCGCGTCTCGAAGGGCACAGGCACTTTCAAGGAGATCATGCAGGTTGGTCTCGAGTGCATCGGCCTCGTCGACTTCTACAGCGTCTACGAGGTGCTGCAACTTGCGGCGAAGAGCCTCCTGACCATATCGCCGCAGTGCGTCCTCTCGCTCGTCGACGCGCGCATCGTCACGCGCATCATCGGCAGCTTCGATGCGAGCGAAGAGGCCAAGGCGGAGATCCTGCGCACAATCATCGAGAAGAATCCGCACGAGCTATCGCGCGCATGCAGCGAGGCGGGCATCGAGCAGGAGAGCTTCGATGCGCTCGTCGCCATAGCGCAGATGCACGGCGCGCCCTCCGAGGTGGCAGGCAAGCTTTCGGAGATCTGCGCGCTCTTCGGCATCTCCGATGTCTGCGACGAGTTCCTGAGCGTCGTGCTGGCGCTCGAGGAGGAGTTCGCGCAAACGTCGCTGGCGATCAAGGTCGACTTC
>JAFWGD010000033.1 GCA_017515355.1 Coriobacteriales bacterium | reverse complement strand
GGCAATTCGATAACCAGGTTTGTTTTCAAACTCGTCACACGTTCGCGCGTAAGCGACACGCAAACTGGCCTGCGCGCCTTCACCCATCGCTCTCTCGATTGGATGGCCGCAGTTTCTGGGAGCCGCTACGAATACGAGATGAAGGTCCTTATGGAATGGGTGCGCAGTGGGCGTAAAGTTTCAGAGGTGCCCATCGAGACGGTATATCTCGATGGCAACGGGGCCTCGCACTTCAATGCGATCAGGGATTCGTACAGCATATACAGGGAGATATTGAGGTTCTCGGGCTCGTCGTTCGTCAGCTTCCTTGCAGACTACGCGATCTTCAGCATCTCATATGCGGTTCTGGGGTCTATCGGACTGTCGTTCGCTCTGATTGCCGCCAACGTGCTGGCGCGCATCGCTAGTGCGGCGCTCAACTATGCGCTCAATAGGAAGCTGGTCTTCGCCCACAAGGGGTCAGCGGTGAAGTCCGCAGTCAAATATGCGCTTCTAGCTGCGGGGATGCTAGCCATCAATACGCTTCTGCTCGAAGGTGCGGTGGCGCTCGGCACTGCTCCGTACTTCGCGAAGATCGCCGTCGAGCTTCTGCTCTTCGTAGTCAACTACTGCGTTCAGCGCAAATTCGTATTCAAATCGCCTGGAAAGGACGGGAAGGGGGCCGTCATAGATGATAAGGCGGATACCGGCTGGAGCAGCATACGCGGTGCTGATTCTGGCGCTTACAGGATTCATTCTGTTTGATACGTTCCTGCGTGAGGACATTTACCAGGCGCAGGCCACTGCCAGCGAGTCGGCGAGCGCGTTCGAGGCCGCTCAGGATAGCCTGAGCGGAGAGTCCGATGGCGGTGATGGGTACAGCCGATCCGCACATGGATCCTCCAGCGGAATCGACTCATCTGCATCGGCTGACAGCTCAACCGGTACGGGCTATTCGGATGGAGATGTGGAGATTACAGTTACCGAATGCATCTACGAGGGTACCCATGTCTACGTCGCCGATGTTCAGGTGAGTTCGGCGCAATACCTTAAGGCGGCGTTCGCCAATGGCTCCTATGGGAAGAACATCACCGCCACGACCTCCGATATGGCGGAGGACTGCGGTGCAACGCTTGCGATCAATGGCGACTACTACGGTGCGCAGGAGAGCGGGTATGTGATCCGAAACGGCGTGCTCTACCGTTCGACCTCCAAGAGCGACACCGAGATCGCATGCATCTACGCCGATGGGACTATGGAGATCGCCAACACCGGCGATGTCAGCGCCGAGGAGCTCGTCGACCAAGGGGTCTGGCAGGTGTTCTCGTTCGGGCCTGCGCTGATCGAAGATGGGCAGATTGCCGTCACCGCCGACGAGGAGGTCGGCAAGGCGATGGCCTCTAATCCGCGCACCGCAATAGGGATGATCAGCGCTAACCACTATGTGTTCGTCGTCTCCGACGGCCGCACCGACGAGAGCGAGGGGCTCTCGCTGAAAGAGCTCGCAACCTTCATGAAGGGTCTCGGCGTCACATGCGCCTACAACCTGGATGGCGGTGGAAGCTCGACGATGTATTACGTTGGCGAAGTAGTGAACAACCCGACTACCAGCGGAAACTCCACCAAGGAGAGGAAGGTGAGCGACATTGTCTACATCGGATAGAAGGTGCACAGGCGCATGGCCGGGGGCTCATGCGTTTCAGGGAGGATTCTCTCGCGCCATAGGGGAGGCCTCTCGCAGCCGTGCCCGCACCAGCGCTCTGCGCTACATCGCGATCTCGGTGGGATTCGCCCTGTTCGGAGGCATCTACGAGGCCTTCAGCCACGATGTGTTCTCGGCCTTCATGGCGTTCGCCTTCGCCATACCGCTCTTCGGCGGCGTATTGCCCGCCGTCATCGCTGACGTGTGCCATCTGGAGCTTCCTAGCAAGGGCATCGTCACGCTCTACGGCGCCGGGGTAATGATGCTCGCGGTCGGCAGCGTGATGAGGGGTGTCCTCGACATCTACGGGACCACCAACGCCAAGCTCGCCATATACCTGATCGTCGGCATCGCGATGATCCTCTGCGCGGTGATGCTTGCGCTGATCGCCAAGAGACGAAGTCGGAGCGCCGCCCATCGTAGCGCATCGAATCGGGAGCGATCGGCTGGCGGAGTGGTGGAGTGCGTTTCGCAAGCGCCCCGCCATCGATTTGCTAATTGCAAAGACTTGTCAAATTAATGTTAAACATTGCAAATACTCTGAATAATTTGAAAAGTTAAGCAAAACTATTGATAAGAACATTGAAAAGATGCTCCCAAAGGTCTAATCTGAAGCCATAGGCTACGGATTGGAGTGCCATGATCATCACCCCGAAGGAAGTCCGTCTGCAGATCCTCAACATGCGCAAGGCGGGCACGGACAAGCAGCTAGTCGAGGCCAAAGAGGCTACGGAGAAGCTTCCCGCCACTATCACCGATACCATCTCCGCGTTCTCGAATGGCTCCGGCGGGCTGATTCTGCTCGGCCTCTCGGAGCAGAACGGATTCAAGCCCGTCGAGAACTTCAACATCAAGAAGGTCTCCGACGCCTTCGCCGACGCATGCGCCAACAAGATGGAGCCGCCCGTGCGCCCAGAGACCGATGTGATCGAGTTCGAGGGGAAGGAGATACTGGCCGCTTGGATACCCGGGCTTCCACCGCGCGATAAGCCCTGCTACGCGAAGGCGCAGGGGATGTACAAGGGCTCGTTCATCCGCGTCTCCGATGGAGACCACCACCTGAGCATCTACGAGGTCGATAGGCTGCTCGAGAACAAATCTCAGCCCACGTACGACATCGAGATGGTCGAGGGGGCAACGCAAGGCGACCTCGACAGGGAGTTGGTTGCCGGGATGCTCGAGCATCAGCGCAAGGAGCATCCGCGCGTATTCGCAGATCTCCCTGACGAGAAGATCCTCTTCGATCTGCGCATTCTCGCGCGCGATCCGCAAGGGGTGGCGCGCCCCACCATCGCCGGCTTAGTTGCCCTTGGCAGGTACCCGCAGCATTTCTTTCCCAACCTCAGCGTCTCCTTCGCGGTCTACTCCGTCATCTCCGGGCACGAGGAGCTCGTGAAGGCGCGGAACATCGTCGGTTCGGTGCCAGCCATGCTCGAGGACGCGATAGCAGCCGTCGCTGCAGCGGAATCTGGCTCCGAATATCCGCCAGCAGCGGTGCGCGAGGCGCTCGTCAACGCTTTGATGCATCGCGACTACTCGCCGCTTGCGCGCGCCGCCCAGGTTCAGGTCAACCTCCACGACGACCGCCTCGAGGTGCTCACCCCAGGCGGGCTTTACGGAAGCGTTGCGGTCGACGTTCTCGGCGAAATCGGCTACGTCGCGTCGAGAAACCAGTTCCTTGCAAACATCCTCGAAGGAACCCCCTTCGGCGATGGATTCGTCTCCGCCAGCAGGGGTACGGGCTACCAGATCATCGAGTCCGAGCTCGCGCGCACGGGAATGCAACCGCCGCGGGCGCAGGATACGCTCTCGATGTTCAAGCTGACGATCTACAGGCGCACGGAATCAAGCGCTGTGGAGCTTGACAGCAATCCGATTGTCGGTTTCCTGGAGAGAGCGGGGGAGGCTAGCGCCATGGAGATAGCAGAGGCTACCGGCATCAAGCGCTCGACGCTGAACTACCAGCTCAAACGGCTGGTCGAGGATGGCGCTATCGAACGCATCGGAGCGCCGAAGAGCCCCAAGCAAGCCTATAGGATATCCAAGGGTTGATGGCCGCCTCAGACCCGCCTGAGACCCTCCCACATCCACATCATCAGGGAATCCGGAATCACTTTCGATATGATGCGCATCAGCGCTCCGGTGACGCAACATGTCGCGATGGGGTAGTTTATGCGGTTTATAAGTCGCGACCAGCGCACGACGTGTTTGGAGGAGAGCTGCGGCCACGTGTGCTTGACGGTCTGGCCATTGGCGGTATCGCGTGCCACCTGGACGAACTCGGTCTTGATCCACACGGGGCAGACCGCGGTGGTGTGGATGCCGCGTCCGCGCAGCTCGAAGCGAAGGGCGCGCGTGTAGCTGCGAACGAACGCCTTGGAGGCGGCATAGACGTTCAGGCCGGGCATGGGTATGAACGAGGCGCTGGATGCAACTTGGATGATGCGTCCGCCGCGCCCCATGCGCTTCAGGCAGACCTGCGTGAGGTCGACGAGCGCGCGGCAGTTCAGCTCGATCATCGAGTCGACCTCCTCTAGCGTGAGATCGTCGCAGTTTCCGAATTTTGCGAATCCAGCGGCGTTGACGAGCATCCCGACCTCGCAATCCGCCGCTTCGAGAGCCCCGTAGAGCACGGCGATCGCCGACCTTTCGGTGAGGTCGAGCGCAAATGGCCGCACAGGTGTCCTGCAGTCCAGCTCCAGCTCCTGCAACCGCTCCAACCTGCGCGCAACCACCCAGATCTCGTCGTAGATTCCATCCCTGTCCGCCGCGAGGGCATAGTCCCTGCCGAGCCCACTGGAGGCTCCGGTAATGAGTGCGATTTTCATCTTGGCGCCTTTCGTCCGTTCAGACGATTATCGCATGCGGCCCTAGCGCTGTGAAGGATGGCGGCTTGCAAGCAAGTGCCGGGAAGGACTCAGCCGCACGCGATTCCTATGCATTTATTCATCAATCTTGCATTGAAAGGGGGCTGATTTCCGATTGCGTTTTACATATGTTTGTTCATCAAATCGTAACGCCATCCCGCTTTTCGGCTCACTTCATTGCGCTAAAATCAATCGACTCACATGTTGACGAATGTGATCAACCGAATATGAAAGCATCAGCGAGTTTGGAGGTCTTATGGACGAGAAGAAGACGCCGCTATACGATGCGCACATCGCGCATGGCGGGAAGATGGTTCCCTTTGCCGGGTATTCGCTTCCTGTCGAGTATGAGGGACAGGGAGTTATCAAGGAGCATATGGCGGTCCGCACCGCATGCGGAATCTTCGACGTCTCGCACATGGGCGAGGTCACCTTCAAGGGTCCAGATGCCCTCAAGACACTCAACCATCTTCTGGCGAACGACATGAGCGGTATGCCTGACGGACGTTGCCGCTATTCCCCGATGTGCTATCCGGATGGCGGCTGCGTCGATGACACCCTGACCTACCGCTATGGCGAGGGCGACTACCTTGTGGTGGTCAACGCCGCCAACCGCGAGAAGGACGTAAAGTGGATGTCCGAGAACATCCCCGAGGGCGCCGACGTCGTCATGGAGGACATCTCCGACTCGATCACCCAGATCGCGCTCCAGGGCCCGCTCGCCGAGCAGATTCTCGCCAAGGTCGCTGATCAGTCCGAGTTCCCCGTGAAGAACTACACCTTCAAGCCGAGCGTCAACGTCGCTGGCTTCGACGTCATCCTCTCCCGCACCGGCTACACCGGCGAGGACGGCTTCGAGATCTACTGCAGCGAGGAGGCGGCGGTTCCGCTGTACGAGGCGCTGCTCGAGGCTGGCAAGGACGAGGGCCTTATCCCGTGTGGACTCGGCGCGCGCGACACCCTGCGCCTCGAGGCTGCGATGCCCCTCTACGGCCAGGAGATGGATGCCACTATCAACCCGGTCGAGGCAGGCCTCGGATTCTTCGTCAAGCTCGGCAAGGACGAGTTCATCGGCAAGGAGGGCATCGAAGCCTCTCCATGCGCACGCGAGCGCATCGGCCTCGTGGTCAAGGGCCGCGGCATCGTCCGCGAGCACATGCACGTCTACAAGGACGGCAAGGAGATCGGTGCAACCACCTCTGGAACCTACATGCCCTATCTCAAGAAGGCATGCGCCATGGCTCTCGTCGACAAGGGCGAGGTTGCGGTTGGCGACGAGGTAGAGGTCGAGGTTCGCGGACGCATGGTCCCGATGGAGGTCATCCCGCTTCCGTTCTACCAGACCCGCGCAACCACCAGCAACAGGAAATAAGCCACGAAAGCAAGCGACTATCGAAAGGAATCATCATGCAGGCACCTGAGAATCTCAAGTACACGAAGACCCACGAGTGGGCATCGATCGATGGCGACGTCGCCAAGGTCGGCCTCACCGATTACGCGCAGGATCAGCTCGGCGACCTCGTTTTCGTCAATCTCCCCGAGGTTGGAGATGCAGTCGAAGCTGGCGAGGCATTCGCCGACACCGAGTCGGTCAAGGCCGTCTCCGAGATCTATTCGCCCGTCACCGGCGAGATCTCCGCGATCAACGAGGAGCTTTTCGACGCTCCCGAGCTCATCAACCAGGATCCCTATGGCGCATGGTTGATCGAGGTCTCCTCGGCCGAGCTCGCCGACGACCTTCTGGATGCAGCTGCATATCTCGCGCTCTGCGAAGCTGAGTAGGTGTTCGCTTAGATGGCAAACTACCTACCCTCAACCGCCGCTGAGCGCCAAGAGATGCTCGAGGCGATAGGATGCAGCTCATACGATGATCTGTATCGCGACGTTCCCGGAGGAGCCAACTCCGTCACGCTCGATCTCCCCGCCGGGATGACCGAGATGGAGGTTCTTGGGGAGATGGCGCACATCGCCGCGAAGAACACCGTGTTCCACATGGTCTTCCGTGGTGCCGGCTCCTACAACCACTACATCCCGCAGGTCGTGAAGGCCGTCACCTCCAACGAGAAGTTCGTCACCGCATACACTCCCTATCAGGCCGAGATCAGCCAGGGCGTCCTGCAGTCGATCTTCGAGTACCAGTCGATGGTTTGCGAGCTCACCGGCATGGATGCCTCCAACGCCTCCGTCTACGATGGCGCAACCGCAGCCGCCGAGGCTGTCTTCATGTGCGAGGAGCGCAAGCGCTCCGGCGTCGTCATCTCGGAGACCGTCAACCCCGACACCATCGAGACCGTCAAGACCTACTGCGCCAGCCGCAGCGTCGAGGTCACCGTCGTGCCCGCCGTCGGCGGCGTCACCGATGCCGAGGCCTTCGCTGCCGCGCTCGGCAACGGCGCATCCTGCGCGATCATCCAGCAGCCGAACTACTTCGGAATCCTCGAGGACGTCAAGCCTCTGATTGACGCTGCCCACGCCGTCAAGGCCAAGGCGATCATGTCGGTCAACCCGATCTCGCTCGGAATCCTCGCGACCCCAGGCGAGCTCGGCGCCGACATCTGCGTCGCCGAGGGCCAACCGCTCGGAATGCCCATGGCGTTCGGCGGGCCCTATCTGGGCATCATGACCTGCACCAGCGCGTGCATGCGCAAGCTCCCCGGCCGCATCGTCGGCCTGACCACCGACCACGATGGCAACAGCGCTTACGTGCTCACGCTCCAGGCGCGCGAACAGCACATCAGGCGAGAGAAGGCCTCCTCCAACATCTGCAGCAACGAGGCCCTCTGCGCGCTCACCGCATCGGTCTACATGGCCGCCATGGGCCCGCAGGGCATCGAGCAGGCTGCCAAGCTGAGCTACTCCAAGGCGCATTACCTTGCCGAGCAGCTCTGCGCCATCGACGGCTTCGAGCTCGCCTACGATCAGCCCTTCTTCAACGAAGTGCTTATCAAGTGCCCATGCGACCCCAAGGAGCTCGAGGCCAAGCTCGCCGAAAAGGGCATCCTCGCAGGACTTCCAATTGGCGAATCGATGCTCTGGTGTACCACAGAGCTCAACACCAAGGGCTCGATCGACTACCTCGTCGAGGCTGTGAAGGAGGCGATGTAGGATGAAGCTCGTATTCGACATCTCGAAGCCGGGCAGGTCTTCCCAGATCCTCCCAGCATCCGATGTGCCCGAGGTCATGCCCGACGCCGCATTCCTGCGTCAGAGCGCACCTGCGCTTCCCGAGATCCCAGAGGTTGAGGTCGACAGGCACTACAACGAGCTGGCCCAAGAGGTCTTCGGCGTGTGCGACGGCTTCTATCCGCTCGGATCCTGCACGATGAAGTACAGCCCGAAGGTCAACGAGACCATCGCCGCGCTTCCCGGATTCGCCAACATCCATCCGCTGCAGCCTGTCGAGAGCGCACAGGGCGCCCTCCAGGTGATGAGCGAGCTCTCCAGCGCTCTGGCAGAGATCACCGGCATGGATGCCGTCTCGCTCCAGCCCGCAGCTGGCGCGCATGGCGAGTACACCGGCCTGCTGCTCATCCGCGAGTACCATCTCTCGCGCGGAGACACCGCAAGGACGAAGATCATCGTTCCCGATTCGGCTCACGGCACCAACCCCGCAAGCTCCGTCATGGCGGGCTTCGAGGTCGTCAACGTCGTGTCCAACGCCGAGGGCGGAGTCGACCTCGCTGGCCTCAGGGAGGCCGTCGGGCCAGATACCGCGGGACTGATGCTCACCAACCCGAACACTCTCGGTCTCTTCGATCCGAACATCACCGAGATCTGCAAGATCATCCACGAGGCTGGCGG
>JAFWGD010000032.1 GCA_017515355.1 Coriobacteriales bacterium | reverse complement strand
TATAAGGAATTGTTGATCCGACGGGCATCCTGCCGCGCAACAGCAGATAGCTGCGAATCTTCCAATAGGCGAAATTCGGGTAGGTGACTATGATCGTCTTGCCGATGCGCAACATCTCATCCATAAGCTTGCCCGGGCTCTTGACCTGCATCAGCGTGGACGAGAGGACTACGATGTCGTAGGAGGAGTCCTCGAACATCTCAAGCCCTTCGTCGAGATCATGGCAAAGCACGGGGATTCCACGGGCTATGGTCTCGATGACCTCATCCTCGTCGATCTCGACACCGAATACACTGCAGTCTTTGGTATCGCGAAGCCATTGAAGAAGCAGTCCGTCTCCGCAACCAAGGTCGAGAACGGAAGCGCCATCGGGCACCTGCTCTGAGATGAAGATGAGATCTGGCCTGGAGTTCATCTCGATTCCGGCGCGCTCCATGAGCGATCGGCTGGCGGCAAGCTCGCTATCGGTCATCTTCGCCTCCTTCCAGGAATGCCTTGAAGTACCTGGCCTGGACATCCTCTTCGAGGAGGAACGAGTCGTGTCCGAACGGGTAGCTCAGCTCTGCGAAGGTAACATGCGCGCCGGCGCGCACAAGAGCGTCTGAGAGCTCTCGCATCTGGCTTGTGGTGAAGAGCCAATCGGTGGAGTAGGAGAGGAGCAAGAACTTGGTCTTGGTGCCCTTGAAGCGCTTCGTGACGCCCTCAAGAGAATGGCTGAGCGAGAAGTAATCGATGGCTCTGGTGATGTACAGGTATGTATTGGCATCGAAGCGCTCGACGAACTTGTAGCCCTGGTGCTCGAGATAGCTCTCGACCTGGAAGTCCTTCTTCATGGTGAAGTCGATGTTGTCTCCGATGAGGGTACGCCCGAACTTGCGAGTCATCGACTCGTCGCAAAGATAGGTGATATGCCCAATCATGCGCGCTATGGCAAGGCCGTGAGCTGGCGGATCGTCCTTGGAGTAATGTCCATCGTTGAACTTGGGATCGTTGATGATGGCTCTGCGGCCAACCTCGTCGAACGCAATGGACTGCGCTGAGGTCCTCCAAGTCGTGGCGACCGCAATGCACTTCTCTACCATCTCTGGATAGCGCTTCGCCCATACCAGCGCCTGCATTCCGCCCAAGGAGCCTCCCACTACGGCTTCTATCTTTTCGATGCCAAGTTGATAGAGAAACGCCTTCTGCGCGTCCACCATGTCTTTGACGAGCAGAACCGGAAAATCCATCGCGTAGCAGCGGTCGGTGCCGGGGATGATGGAGGAGGGACCAGTCGAGCCCGAGCATCCTCCTATTACGTTAGTGCAGATAACGTAGTATTTGCGAGTGTCTATGGCTTTGCCAGGGCCGACCATCCTGTTCCACCAGCCCTCGGCGAAACGGCCCTTCCTATAGGCGTCGGCAGCGTGCGAATTGCCCGAGAGGGCATGTTCTATCAGGATGACGTTGCTCTTGTCATCGTTTAGCGTTCCCCAGGTGTCATATGCGATCTCGACCCCTTCGAGAACGTCGCCGGAGGACAGCTCGATCGGCTTTGCAAGGGTAAGCTTCGAGCTGACATAGGGTACCTCGGCAACCTCTTTTCGGTATGCCTCGATCTCAGGCGTTATCTCGATCACTTTCGCCATCGCGCTCCCAATTAACTATTGGTGAAATCTCATGTAATGCATGCTGCACATTCAGGCTAACATGGTATCATCATGATGATGCCATATGCCTGCATCATTAAGGGCGAAAACGTCAGAAGGCACACATATATAGACAATGCGCGTAAGAGACGCGCTGCGTATGCCATTAATGCCAGCATACCAAGCTGGCAACCTTGAAAGGAGTTTGGCATGAACGATAGCCCGCTGGTTGGAATCATTGTCGGGTCCCAGTCGGACCAAGGCGTTATGACGGCATGCACCGACATGCTAGATGAGTTCGAGATCGATTATGAGCTCATCGTGGCCTCAGCGCATCGCTGCCCCGACAAGGTGCACGAATGGGCGAAGAGCGCTGCCGAGCGCGGAATGCTGGTGATCATCGCCGCTGCTGGCAAGGCCGCTCATCTCCCTGGTGTCGTAGCTTCCTACACGCCTCTTCCGGTTATCGGCGTGCCGATCCAGACCAACGACCTTGGCGGGCTCGATTCGCTGCTCTCCATCGTACAGATGCCCAGGGGGGTGCCGGTTGCAACTGTGGCTATCAATGGAGCCAAGAACGCCGCTATCCTCGCTGTCCAGATCCTCGCAGTGGGAGATGACGAGTACAGGCGCAAGATCGTCCACTACAAGAGGAGGTTGGCTCAGTAAATGCTGAAGGAAGCCCTTCTCGAAGAGATCAAATCCGCAATGAAGGCGAAGGACAAGCCTAGGCTCTCGATCCTTCGCCAAGTCAACGGTGAGCTCAAGAACATCGAGGTCAACGAGAGGCGCGATGTTTCCGAGGCAGATGTCGATGCGATGATCAAAAGGGTCCTCAAGCAGACCAAGGAGACGTTGGAGGCATCGATCGCAGCTGCCAACGACGAAGAGCGCACAGCTCTGCTCTCGTCGCAGGTCGAAATTCTCGAATCGCTCCTGCCAGAACAGCTCGCAGGTGAGGCTTTGGACCATCTCATCGGAGAGGTAGTCGCCGAACTTGGAGCAACCACAAAGAAGGACATGGGGAAGGTGATGGGCGCCATCAACGCTCGCACGGGCGGCAACTTCGATAAGGCATCAGCCGCAAAGAAGCTGCAATCCATTCTCTCTTAGCCCGCGAGCTTCGCGCCTATATGCGAACAAATCGACATATCAACTCCCCGAAAACCCCAATTGCCTTTCATTTTGGGGTTCATTCGGCATGTATCATTATTCCGATCCTTTTAGAATGCGAAGTTAGGGGGAACCTGGCATCAGGCTCGATTAGCTTGTTGCCTGAAGGCAGATGCTCACAGCGATTTGCATAATCATCACGATATTGCTCGTAATCCTCAACGGATATTTCTCCATGTCCGAGATGGCGCTTGTCAACGCGCGCAAGACCAAGCTGCAACAAGCCGTTGACGAGGGAGTCCCCCATGCCAAGGAGGCCCTGCAACTCGCCTCTGAAACCGATAACCTGTTCGCAACCATACAAGTCGCGATCACGCTAGTCGGCTTCGCAACCTCTGCGGTCGTAGCAACCACGATCTCGGACCCGGTTGCCCATTGGCTCGCCAGCTTCGGCATCCCTTGGCTTACCAAGGCGAGCAGCTTCATCGCCGTCGCAGCAATCACCTTGCTGGTCGCCTACGTCTCGCTGATACTCGGCGAGCTGTTCCCCAAGCGCATTGCGATGGCATCATCGGAAAAGGTCGCCATGCGTGTCGCAGGCTTCCTGCTTGGCTTCGAAAAGGTCTTCAGGCCAATTGTAAGGTTCCTGTCGGCCTCGACCAATCTTCTCGCACGCATATTCCATGTGAAGTCCGGCGATGATCCCGAGCCCGTCTCCGAAGACGAGATCATAATGCTCGTGAACAACCAGGATACATTGCTCGATGAGGAGAAGAGGATGATCGAGGAGATCTTCGATCTTGGCGATACTGTAGCTCGTGAAATCATGGTCCCTCGAGTCGATATGGTCCTCGCAGAGGACACCATGACCGTCAAGCAAGTCATCGACAGGATGCGCGGCACCGGATTTTCGAGGCTCCCGGTCTTCCACGACGACCATGACAAGATCATCTGCGTAACCATGGTCAAAGACCTGCTGGTCCCGCTCATGGATGATAGGGAAGACGAGCTTATAGTCAACTTCATGCGCGAACCGATATTCGTCCCCGAGACAAAGGGCATCCTTCCGCTTCTCCAGGAAATGCAAAACGAGCACAACCAACTCGTAATCGTGGTGGACGAGTATGGCGGAACTGCCGGCATACTCTCCATCGAGGATATCGTCGAAGAGGTGGTAGGGGAGATCGCCGACGAGTACGATCCCGACCGCAAGTACATCACGCGCCTTTCCGACGACGAATGGCTCATCGATGGTCGATTCCCGGTCGACGATGCCATCGAAGAGGGTTTTCCCGTTGTGGAATCGGATGAATACGACACCATCGCCGGCTGGTTGATGGATGCGGTCGATTTTGTCCCGTCAACGGGTGAACGGTTTGAGATAGATGGTTATGCCTTTACGGTACAGGCTATGCGAAGAAGAAGGATTTCCCTGCTCAACGTGCAAAAACTTGAAGCGGCAAATCCCGCACCACAAGATGTTGACGAGAAGTGAATGTTCCCACTTCATAAACGATAGGGCTATTCGCCTGATTTATAGGGCTATTCAAGCGCATATATCAGTCATATTTCAGCATTCTCACATGACATTTCATGGCTATGGTCTTCTTGTGAAGATTTAAAGTAATTTGCATTATTTTGCTATAATATGCATCTAACAAGTCCAATATGCATTGAATATGCGTTTTCTCCAAATTGCATTTTGATTTGGCGCATTTTTCAAAGCCATTTTGGCAAGTTTGTAGTAAAGTAATTAACACTTTCCCTTTCGACTCCGTAAATGCCGGGCGGAGTTCAGATCTGCAAAGGGATGTCTCTACATATGGACCGGCTAATCCTATGAGGTTCGCAGATCGCATTGAGACATAGCAGCCAAACATTACGTTAGCTGCGTCGAACGACAGAATCACACCCCAAACACCCTAGCTGTCGCAGACAAGAAATTGTCTGCCATGTTCGTTGCTCTCAAACCTCTTCAGGTTCGGAAGTGCAGATGAGCAAGGGTAGGAACAACATAGGTAGGAAGAGCGCAACCAGGTTGTTGGCTGTTGCCTTCATTGCATGCCTGATGCTGGCAGTGGCAGTGCCGCTTGCTGTTGCATCGTTCACCGGCTCCAGCGCAACCCTCGGCATCACCACCACCCACCAGAGCAGGTCCTTCGTCGAAACAGACGCCAAGGCAGCGGATAAGATCAAGGTTGAAACCCAGGATGTCGACAGTTCCAGCCTCAGCCAACTCGAGGCTCCAATCAGCAGGACCGAGGCAATCGAGACCGTCGAAGAGAAGGTAGATGCTGCACCGTTCGCGGTAGTTGTCAACAAGGATGAGAACGGCTGGGTCGATGCATCTGCCAGCGTCTATGGAATCGGCGATGGCTTCCTCTACGAAACCTGCGCTGATGGAAGCATCGTCACAGAGAGCTCGATGGGTATCGCGGCTCCTAGCTGGATCCCGCTTGGCACTCAGATCGAGCTCTCATACAATGGCAAGACCTGCATTGCAACCGTATGCGACCGTGGAAACTTCGAGCAGTATGGAAGGACCTTCGATCTCCAGCCTGCAGTTGCCAACGCACTGGGCATCGGCAACACGGTCGTCACCCTTCAATGGAGATATGCGTAAGGCAAATGGATGATATGACCGCTTCGAAACCCCGCTTTGAAAGTGGGGTTTTTTACATAGAGGACATTCGCGAGCGCTCAGCAGCTACCGACTTCAAGGTTCGCATTGCAGCAGATAGCGCCACTACGAGCGTCGAGCTTTCCGATGCCCTGCTGTCTGCCAGACCGACTCTGGCAAAGCATGCATGCTCTGATCATGGTGATGGACTCGAGGGCACTTCTCTCGCGCATGCACTCGATCAAAAACGACATCCGGCTCAGCAAGTGGGTATCCGCCCTGGGAGACCTGATCAATTCCACGATGGTTCTTCCGCTCGACCCGAAGGTCACCGGCTATGACTCCATTA
>JAFWGD010000031.1 GCA_017515355.1 Coriobacteriales bacterium | reverse complement strand
TACGGCTGGATGTCGCTGTACTGGGCACTCGGTGGACTGACCGCAGTCGTCGGAATCCTCTTCTTCCTCTTCGTTCGCGACTCCCCTGCAAAGATGGGAACCCATGCGTTCGGTTACACCGAGGAAGAGGCACTTATGCTCGAGGAGGCCCTCAAGGAGGCCAGCGCGAAGACTTCCTCCACCAAGGAAGCCCTCAAGAAGATCCTCAAGTACAAGTACACCTGGATTTTCGGTATCATCTATGCTCTTTGGATTGCATACTTCGCAACCTACAGCACCTACTTCACCGCAGGCCTCATGATCTCCGGAATCGATCCGGTCAAGGTCGGCCTCATCAACTCGGTGCTCTCCATCGTTACCGTTGTCTCTCAAATTGGTTTCGCAGTCGCTTCCGACTACGTCCTCAATCGTAAGCTCATCCTTGGCATCGTCTGCATCTGCCATGGATGCCTCCAGATTGGTCTCTACTACCTGCTGAAGGACGGCGCTGCCAACGTCTCGATGGGCCTGATTTTCACCTACATGATCATCATCGGTATCTTCAAGGGTCAGGGCGCCCTCATGAACACCATCAACTGCGAGGTCTATCCTCCGTCGCTCCGTGCGGTCGGCCCGGGATTCGTCGCAACCATCTGCACCCTCGGTTCCTCCGGTGGTCCGCTGATCGGTGGCGCAGTCATCGCAGCTATGGGCGACATGACCCTGTCCTATCTGCTCTTCTCCGGCCCCTGCTGCATCCTTGCCTCGATTCTCCTCATCCTCTTCGTCCCGAAGACTGGTGGAAAGCATGGAGACCCGCTGGCTATCAAGGAAGCACAGGAGACCCTGGGCGAGGACGCAGTTGCTGCTGCAATGCAGAAGTAGCTCGATCCCCATTCACTGATTCTCTGAATCGGATTGAAGTGATTTGTAAAAGCAGAGCGATAGCAACCTAATAGATCCGCCCCGTACCTGAAAAGGTGCGGGGCGGATCGAATTAATGGCGATATCGACGCGAAGACTATGAGCTCCAGTTCCCGAAAACCCGCAATGCGCGGCGAAGTATGCTCACGTCGAAGACCTGAGCGCTTCTCCCCTCTCCGTCCATCTGGCATGGCGGGCAGCGATCGAACTCGATGTGGATATTGCTGGCAGTGGCGAAATGTACGCGTTTGTTGTTGACATGCTTGCCATTCTTGGCCTTCGCAAACGTCAGAATCGCCTTAACCACTCCGAATCCGCCTTCAGCCCAGCAAATGTTGAAGATCCCATCGTCGAGCTTAGCCTCCGGGCAGATCTTGAAGCCTCCACCGTAGGTTATTCCGTTTTGGATTGCGAACATGATCATGTCGCCTTTGAAAGGCGGAGCCCCATCGAGACTGATCTCGAACTCGTATGTATCGAGGTGATGAAGAAGCTGATCGATTCCAGCCTCGAAGTAAAGCGCCGTTTCGGTCTTGTTGGTATGCTTGCGGCGCTCTACCGTGTCAATCGCAATCGCAGCATCTAGGCCGAACGAAAGCGTCTCGGCAAAGGGCTCGCCATTGCAACATCCCACATCCACCTCACGAGCATCTGCTTTGAGAATCGTCTCCACGGCGCCGCGCACATCCGTATGAACTCCGAGGGAGCGGGCATAGTCGTTGCCGGACCCAGCTGGGATAAGCGCGAACGTCGGCCTCTCGGACTTTTCAAGTTCCATCAATCCGCAGACGATCTCATGGACTATGCCATCTCCGCCAAGTGCGATGACGGTATCGTAACCGGAGGACTGCGCGGCGATCTCCTGCGCATGCCCGCTTGCATTCGTGAAAATGACCTCGAGATCATCGCCCAAAGCAGGACGAAGCAGCTGCTCCGCAAGAGCCGCAAACTCGGCTCCCTTGCCATTCTGGGAAGTGGGGTTGGCTAATAGCAGGGTCTTCGACAAGTTGATCATGGTACCATCCGCTGCGCACTCTAGAGGCCGTTCGAATGAGTCTTGAAGAGGATGCCCCAGGTCCTTGGCCCGCAATGCGAGCCGATGGTGCAGCTTGCCTGCGTGATGTAATAGTTCTCGAATTGGGTCTCGCTCTTCAGGATGTCCATCGCGATCTCGGGCGACTCCTTGTCGACGAGCGCGGATGATCCGGTGATCATGCAGCGACTCCAATCGATGTCGTCGTATTTGGCAATCTCATCGCGCACATAGCGGGCAAACGCCTTGGTGAACTTGCCGCGGTAGATCTTGCCCGTAGTCATCGCTCCGTTCTTGAAGCCATCGACTACGATCGAGGGCTTGATGTTGAGCGCAGATGCCGCGAATGCCGTGACCGAAGAGCAGCGTCCGCCAGCCTTGAGGTACTCCATGGTGTCGACGACGAAGCTGGCGTGGTAGCACTGGATATGGCTGTTGAGATAGTTGCAGATCTCTTGGGCCGTCTTGCCCTCCGCAGCCATCTCGCTGGCATCGATTGCCTGGAGGCCGGATGCGCTTGAGAGCGTGCATGAGTCGACAACGTAGATGCCGCCGAGCTCCTCTGCAGCGGCGCAGCAGTTCTTGTAGGATGCGGTCAGGGCGCTGCCGAGCGTGATGTGGACGATCTCGCAAGGCTCGCCGGCTTCGTCACGCAAACGGTTGAAGTGCTCGATGTACTCTCCAACGTTTACAGCGGAAGTGGTGGGCAGCTCGCCATGCTTCTCGAAGTGCTCGAAGACCTCCTCGATGGTGATATCGACGTTGTCGCGATACTGCTTTCCGCCGAGGATGATGTGGTATGGAACCGTCTCGATGCCATATTGCGCATAGAGCTCCTCGGTGAGGTCGCAGGTTCTATCAGCGCTGATGATGGTCTTCATGCTTGCGATCACGCTTCCTTTCCTGTGCCACTTAGGCAAGATTATACCCCAATTATGGAATCGTCCAGTCCGCATAGCGCGCAGTAATTCGCTATTTTTCGAGTTTTTTGTGGCGCATATTGAGGGGCTTATTAGGACACTTGATAGATGAAAATCAGGACATGTATCAAGCGCATATCAGAACACTGCGCGGGTGTTCATTAGGACATGTAATTAAGCCTATCCTCATAAAGACACTGGCTTTCGCGAACGAAAACGGGATATCCGGCGTAGCGGATATCCCGATGCATTGGCGGATTTGGGAGACACCCTTAAGGTGCCGAGCTGACTAGATCACGTCGAAGCCGGCGGCCTTGAGCATCACCGCGGCGTTCTCGATGTCGCGCAGCTTCATGACCTGCGTGGCAGTGTCGGTGGCATTCGAGAAGCAGTAGCCATACTCGACGTTGAGGTTCTTCTCGTCGACGAACTCGAGAAGCTCGGCCAGCGAACCGGGCCTGTTCGGAAGCTCTACTCCGACGACCTTGGTGATCTTCGCGCGGTAGCCGGCCTCCTCCAGAGCCTTGAGGGCCTCTTCGGGCTTATCGCACACGATGCGCGCGATTCCGTAGTCGGCGGTGTCGGCGATGGTGAGGGCCTCCATGTTGACGCCCGCATCGGCAAGCGACCTGCACAGGCTTGCAAGACGTCCGCCCTTGTTCTCCAAGAAAACCGTAATCTGATTGATCATCTTGCGCTCCTTTCGCTGAGAGCTCCACACTTGCGCGGGATGGACGTTGCCCTAATCTTACTACGACATGTTCTTGTAGGTGCGGAGGTCGATGACCCTCTTGGCCTTGCCCTCGCTCCTTGGAATCGACTTCGGCTCGACAAGCTGGACCTTGATGCCAACCTGCAGCGCCTCCTGCAGCCTGGTGGAGATCTTCTTCTGCAGCCTCTCAATGGCGCTGATCTCGTCGAAGGTGAAGTCGGGATTGACCTCGAGCTTGAGGGTGACGGTGTCGAGCGAGCCGATGGTATCGAGTTCGATCTGATACCACGATGCAACCTCCGGGAACGTCTCCATCACGTTCTCGATCTGGCTCGGGAAGACGTTGACGCCGCGGATGATCAGCATATCGTCGGTACGGCCGTGCAGTCGCGCGATCCTTCTGTGGGTGCGTCCACACTTGCACTCGCCGGTCTTGATGCAGGTGATGTCGCGCGTGCGATAGCGAACGACCGGGGATGCCTCCCTGCATAGCGTGGTGAGGACGAGCTCTCCCCATTCGCCATCGGGCAGGACCTTGCCAGTTTCAGGGTCGATGATCTCGGCGAGGAAGTAGTCCTCGGCCAGATGCAGGCCATCCTGCTCCCAGCACTCGATAGCAACGCCAGGCCCCATCGTCTCGGTGAGGCCGTAGATGTCGAGAACGCGGTAGTTCAGCTTCTTCTCCAGCTCGGCGCGGAAGTTATCGCTGAAGGGCTCTGCGCCGTGGATTCCGGCTCGTAGCGAGAACTCCTCGGCGGGGTCGATGCCCATCTCGATGGCGGTATCGGCGAGATGCATCGCATAGCTAGGCGTGCAGCAGAGGATGGTCGAGCCCATAGTGCGCATGACGTTGATCTGGCGCTTGGTGTTGCCAGCGCTCATCGGAAGAGTCATGCAGCCCGCGGCGATGGAACCGTAGTGCGCACCGAGGCCACCCGTGAAGAGGCCGTAACCATAGCAGATGTGGCAGATGTCCTCGGGGGTGCCGTTGGCAAACTTGATGCCGCGGGCGAAGCACTCTCCCCAGGTCTCGAGGTCGCGCTGAGTATATCCGCCGACAGTGGCGACGCCCATCGTTCCTGAGGACATGTGGATCTCCTTGACCTCGGAGAGCGGCTTGGCGAATAGCCCGAAGGGATAGTTGTCGCGCAGATCCTGCTTGGTGGTGAAGGGAGCCTTCTGGATATCGTCGAGGGTCTTCACGTCGTAGGGGTTGAAGCCGGCCTCATCGAAGAGCTCCTTGTAAAACGGGACGTTCTCGTAGCAATCTACGACGGTCTTCTTCAGGCGTTCGAGCTGAAGCTCCTCGATCTGCTCTCGGGGCATCCTCAGCACATCATCGTTTGCGGCCATGCTCTCCCCTTTCGCGGGTTCATCCGGGTACATTTGCGCGCCGCGAAAGCGCGCAATACTCGTGCAACTTTAGCACAGTTGAGCAAGCGAATGACATCTGCGCCACGCCACAAAGAGCGACAATCCCCTAAACGGCAATCATACCCACTAAAGAACAAACTGCCTATTAATGCAGCATAGCCCCGTGCGGTCCTCCTTCGAGCGCCTTTACGTGTAGAATTATTCCAAAAGGGACAAACGCTAGGAGGCATGTCAGATGAATCTTGAAATCGGGCAGGGAATCACGATGGGAACGTATGCGGACGATCCGATCTACTGGACGGTGCGCGACATCGATGGCGCAAGGGCACTGCTCATCAGCGACGGACCGATCGACTGCAGGAAATACAACACCGAGTGGAGAACTATAACTTGGGAGAGCTGCTCGCTTCGCAAGTGGCTCAACGGCGAGTTCCTCGATGAGGCGTTCACCGCAGAGGAACGCGGCAAGATCGCCTCCACGCAGAATTCCAACCCGGCTAACCCCAGGAGCGGAATCGGCGGCGGCGCGGATACCGAAGACATGATCTTCTGCCTCTCGTTGGATGAGGCGCTCGAATACTTCCCTACCGACGAGGAGCGCATCTGCAAGCCCTCGACCCAGCATGCTTCCGATCGCATCTGGACCTGGATGCAAAACGGCGCGAGCAGCTGGTGGCTGCGCACTCCAGGCGAGCAGGGATGGTACGCCTCGTTCGTAGGCGCAACCGGCAAGATCAACTACTTCGGGGATAAGATCACCGAGGAGACCATCGGAGTCAGGTTGGCGAGGTGGATCGAGCTCTAGCACGCTGCTGAACCCGATGCAAGTCGAAATTCAGGGGGGATTTGCGAAGCAAAACCCCTGATACTGTACAATATGCCGAATATCGAGCGCTTCCGCAGAATCTGACAGCTGTAAGTTCGCGCGTATAAATAAACTGTAAAAGTTCGTGTTCCTTTGCAATTTCGATCTATTCAGATACGCGCTCTCCAGCCGTTAGGGAAACTTGAATGCTAGGTCTCGATAAGAAGCAATTCGCAACCGTATTCACGCTGATGTTCGCGACCGTCGTGGTCGTGCTCAACCAGACGTTCCTTTCGCCTGCTCTGCCCGCCATCATGGCCGACTTCAAGATCGAGTCGACCACAGTCCAATGGCTCGCCTCCGGATACGCCCTGGTGGAGGCGGTCGTAATCCCGATGTCGGCTTACCTCATGGGCCGCTTCTCCACGCGCGGGCTATATTTCGGAACCCTCTCGATCTTCCTCGCGGGAAGCGTCCTGGCGGCTATCACGCCCAATTTCGGCCTGCTGCTCGTAGGACGCATGCTCCAAGCAACCTGCACTGGCGCGCTCATGCCGCTTGCCTTCACGCTCACGCTCCTCGCATTCCCGCGCGAGAGGCGCGGCACCGCTATGGGAATCGTCGGTCTGCTCATCGGATTTGCACCAGCCGTCGGACCTTCCCTTTCCGGCCTGCTAGTCGACGCGATCGGCTGGAGGATCCTCTTCTGGATCATCGCCGCCCTCGCAGTGCTCCTTCTCATCATCGGGGCCATCTGGCTGCCCAACCAAGAGGGCTTCGAGCGCGTGCACTTCGATGGCCCCTCGGTGGTTCTCTCCTCGATAGGCCTCGCATCGCTGCTCTACGGCCTCTCCTCCTTCACCTCCACCAGCAGGCCTTGGATCTCTGTGGCGTTCATAGTGGTCGGGATAATCATCGTCCTGTTCTATGGGCGCAGGCAGTTCAAGCTCGAGAATCCGATGCTGCGCGTCGACATCCTCAAGACGAGGCGCTACCGCGTCAGCGTCGTGGTCAACGTCATCAACCAAGCCGCCCTCATGGGCATGGGGGTCATCATTCCGGTATACATCCAGAACATCCTCGGCCTCTCTGCGCTCGCAACCGGCCTCATCATGCGTCCCGGAGCGATCCTCGGAGGCGTTTGCGGACTGATCTCGGGAAGGCTTTTCGACAAGTTCGGCGTGCGC
>JAFWGD010000030.1 GCA_017515355.1 Coriobacteriales bacterium | reverse complement strand
GCTGAGTGCGCCAAAACGTCTTTCGAGCGATGAGAGCTTGGCTTTGGTATGCGCCCTCGACTTTCTCAACGAATCTGCTACAAGCGATTTGCGCAGAAAGCTTGCTAGCAGCTGTCTGGCCAAAGATGGGGATCCGAACTCGATCAAGCTCTTCATCTGCTCAACCAGCACGATGCATATTGTTGGACAGCTCGCGCTGCTTTGCGAGCAAAGGCGATACTGCACCATCGAATATGCGAAGCCTGGAGAGGGGTCCGTGCTCCGTACACTGCGGCCATTCGAACTGCCCTTCTCGGATTCAGGCGTTCAGTATCTTTACGCATACGAGGATGACGGCGAATCATTCAAGCTATTCAGAATCGACAGGATACTCCGAGTCGAGCCGATGGCGAGGCATTTCAACGCAACAGATTATCCCGCGCCCAACCTAATGGATCTCTTTGGCGATGAAAGCATAGTGATCCAAGTTCGGCCAGGCTGCAAATTCGATGCGCGAGAATGGGCAGGGTCGATAGAGCTCTCCCCCATCGGCGCGATACGAAGATTCGAAATCCCCGTAGTCGGCAATCCCGAATGGGTTGCGCGAAAGATCGCGTCGAGCCTTGGAGGCATCACCGTCGAGGGCGATCTGCCTGACAATCTGGTGCGCAGCATCGCCAACTTCGCACGTAAGGCCCTTACCGATATCCAACGGCTGCAATCTGAACTTTCTTAACGGTTTACATTAGTAAATTATCCTAGGAAAAGGACACTGTTTTCCGAGCATATGCCCTTCCAATTGACCTATAGTGAAAGCGAAGTGAAAAAGCGCGCTTCGAATCACTTTGCGCTTCGAGCTTCAGGGAAAAGAAGGAAGGGAGAAGCTTATGGAATTCAAATCCGATATAGGGAAGCCATATCGTTATGAAGAAGATGGCTTCGAAGTTGTTCGCACCTCGATGTGGTCGCCTCCGGGCTGTCACCCCAATGGCTGCGGACTAAAGCTCTATGTGAAGGACGGAAGGCTAGATCACGTCGAAGGCGATGAGAACAACCCGATCACAAAGGGACGCCTTTGCCCGAGATGCCTTGCCCTCAAGGATTACGTCTACAATCCGAGCCGTGTCGTCTACCCGATGATGCGCGACCCCAAGGATCGCGGCAAGCACGATGCTTGGAAGCGCTGCACTTGGGACGAGGCCTATGCCCTGATCAAGGAGAAGGTTGATTTCTTCAAGAAGGAGTACGGCCCAGAGTCGATAGCTGTATTCTCGGGAACCGGACGTTCGGGCGGAATCATGTGCCAGGAGATGGCGCAGACGGTCCTTGGCACTCCCAACGCATGTTACACCCAGTCAGGATTCGCTTGTTATCAGCCCCGCTCTGCTGCATGCTCGCATGTTCTCGGCGCATATTATCCTGAGATCGACTACGCAGGCGGACTCGAGGGCACCTATGACAATCCGGCATGGAAGTGCCCTGAGGTTATCGTGGTCTGGGGCAAGATGCCGCTGGCCTCCAACGGCGATGGCCTTTGGGGACATTCGGTTCTCGAGATCATGAAGCGTGGGGCAAAGCTCATCACCGTCGATCCGCGCGTCACGTGGCTCTCAACTCGTTCCGAGATCCAGCTGCGCTGCCGCGTAGGCACCGATGCCGCGATGATCATGGCATGGCTGTGGGTCATCATCAACGAGGATCTCTACGACCATGACTTCGTTGAGAAGTGGACCTATGGTTTCGAGGAGTTCAAGGCGCGCATCAACGATCCTGTCTACGGCGTCACGCCGGAAAAGGCTGCTGACATATGCGAAGTTCCAGTTGAGAAGATCTATGCGGCAGCGCGCATGTACGCAAATGCCAAGCCCGCCACTATCGCATGGGGCCTCGCATTCGACCAGAACCAGAACGGCAATCAGGCTGGTCATGCGCTGCTCGCAATGATGGCCATCTGCGACAACGTCGACGTTCCCGGAGGACAGATCATCGCCGAGATTCCGCCGATGCCTGGTCTCGAGGAGCATGGGACTGAGATGGCCGAGGGCAACTGGGAAGATGGAGATGCTGCTTCGGTCGTTAACTTCGGCGGAGCAATCGATGACGGCGAGACCGACGTCGATCGCTTCCAGCT
>JAFWGD010000005.1 GCA_017515355.1 Coriobacteriales bacterium | reverse complement strand
CGAAGCGCTGTTGGAAATCGGTATAGCCAACAGGAACGATGCCGATCGAGAGCACCTCTGGGCGATCGAGCACCCATTGAAGCGTCTCCTCGAGCACCTCGCCGTCGTTGATGCCCGGGCAGAGCACGATCTGCGCATGGAACTCGATGCCAGCGTCGACGAGCGCCTCGACCACGTCGAGACCGCGCTGGTGATTGGGGCCCATCAGCTCCTCGCGCGCCCTCGCGTCGATCGCGTGCAGCGATACGTGCAGCGGCGAGAGATCCATGGCGATGATGCGCTCGAGCTCGTCGTCGGCAACGTTGGTGAGCGTCACGAAATTGCCCTGCAGAAACGAGAGCCGGTAGTCGTCATCGCGCAGGTATAGCGAAGGCCTCATTCCCTTGGGAAGCATGCCCATGAAGCAGAAGATGCAGGAGTTGCAGCAGGTGCGCACGCCATCGAAGACGTTGTCGGAGAAGGAGATTCCCCACGATTCGTCTGCGCTGCGCGACAGGTGCGCCTCGAAGCGCCCGCTCTCGGGGTCGTCGAAGACCGCATCCAGTTCGGTGCCATCCGAGAGCCAGTACCAGTCGAGGATGTCGTCGATGGAGACTCCATCGATCGAGACGAGCGACATGCCAGGACGGATATTCTGCCTGTCCGCCGCGGAACCTGGGAAAACATCGCCTATCACCGCGCCAGCTTGGAACATTGGCAGATGCGGATAGGATGCGCTCGGAGATTCCTTGGCCGAGGGGTTGAATTCGGAGCGCATGGCGATCACTCGGACCCTTCGAGCTCGGCTATCACCGCGTCGATGTGGGATTGCGGCGTCGAGGCTCCTGCGGTGACGCCGACAACCTCGCAGCCAGCGAACCAGTTAGGATCGATCTCCGCCGCCGACTCGATGTGATAGGTGCGCTCGCAGGCGCCTTCGCAGATCTCGCGCAGGCGGGTCGTGTTGCCGGAGTTCCTGCCGCCGATGACGATCATGGCATCGGCCCGCTCGGCCACGGAGAGCGCTGCCTCCTGTCTGAGGCGCGTTGCAGAGCAAATCGTGTTCTCTACCGCGACATCGTCAAACGAGGCCTCCAGCGCCGCTACAACGCGCGTGAGCCTTTCCTGCGACTGCGTTGTCTGCACAACCAGCCCGATGCGCTCGTTCGCATCGAACTCGGGCAGCTCCTCGGGCTCTTGGATGACGATGGCCCTCTCCCCCGCGTATGAGCGGATGGCCTCTACCTCGGGATGGCCAGCTTCGCCGAGGATGACCATGAAGCGCCCTTCGGCCGCAAGCCGGGAGGCGGCCATCTGCGCCTTTGCGACATGCGGGCAAGTTGCATCGAAGACGATTATCCCACGCGCCCTGGCGCCGTCGGCGACGCCAGCGATTGCGCCGTGAGACCTGATGACGAGGATTCCGGAATCGAGTTCGTCGGCCGAATCCACGACGCTCGCGCCGGCCTCCTCGAGCTCGCGGACGACTATCGGATTGTGGATGAGCGAACCGAGCGTGCAAACACGAAGCCCCGTGCGCCCGCTCTCGGCGAAGGCATCGTCGACCATCGAGAGAGCGCGCTGTACACCATAGCATGCACCTGAAGGAATCGCCCTCTCAACTCGCATCTAAAGCGCTCCTTCGCCCGAATCCCCAGCCTGCTCGCCAGGCTGCTCCTGTGCGGCCCTCTCCGCAGCGCGCTGCGCCTTGAGCGCCTCGTACTCCTCGACCGTCGGCGGAGGAAGGATCTCGGGCTCCTCGCCGGCCTCGAGCGCCCAAGCCCTGCGCATGACCTCGTCGGTCACCGCCTCGAAGATGTCGCGCTTGCCGAGATGCTCGTAGTCGCGCCAATATACCGGCTCGCCGAAGCGCAGCGTGATCTTCGGGAAATGCATGCGCTTCGACCCGTCTGGGCTGATGTCGATGGCACCTTGGATGCCTACGGGGACGATCTTGACGTCGGCCATCTTGGCGATCAGCGCGACGCCTCCATATGACTCGACCTTCTCCTTATCGCGCTCCTTGACACGGGTTCCCTCGGGGAAGATGCCGATGTGCTCTCCGTTGCGCAGGTTCCTGACCGAGCGCTTGATGACGCTCCTGTCGCCCTGCTTCTTATAGACGGGATAGATGCCGATGTACGCGAGGAATCGCCCGACGACCTTGTGGGAGAAGAGCGACTCCTTTCCGATGAAGCGGATGCGAGTGGGGTGCAGGCCCCTGATTACCAGGCACGGGTCGACGTAGGAGCTATGGTTGCCCGCAACGATGCATGCCTCCCCCTTCGGCATGTTCTTGACGATCTCGGTGTTGATGAACTTCACGCGGTAGAGGATGCGCAGGGTTCCGCCGCCGAGGTGCAGCGCGAGCCAGTAGATGATCTTCTGACCGAGCGTGATGTCGGCAAGCTTCTGGTCGAAGTAGTAATCCAGGCTCTTCCTCATACGTCTATCCCCCAGCTCGTCGGAGCGTAGCGGTTGGCCCTACATGCGCTCCTGCGCAAGCTCGATGATCCTCTCGACGACCTCCTCGAAGGTCATGTCGGTGCTGTCGACGAGGATGGCATCCTCAGCTTGGGAAAGCGGCGAGTTGGCGCGGGAGGAATCGTACTTGTCGCGGTACTTCATGAGCTCGAGCGTGGCCTGCTCGTCGGTGTCGCCAACACCGCGCTGAGCGTTCTGGAGGACGCGCCTGTGCGCGCGAGCCTCGGCCGAGGCGGTGAGGAATACCTTGAGCTCGGCATTCGGGAATACCACGGTTCCGATGTCGCGACCCTCGATGATGGTATCGCTGGCAGCTCCGATGATGCGCTGCTGCGCGACAAGAGCGGTGCGGATGTCCTTGCATGCTGAAACGACGGAGACGGTGGAGTCGACCTCCTTGGTCCTGATCTGCACGGTCACATCCTGCCCTCCGATCTCGACCTTGATGGGCTGGCCGAACTCATCGTACTCGAAGGCGATCGGCTCATCGTTGGCAACCTTTACGAGCGCCTCGCGCACATCTTGGGGAGCGTCGGGGGCGTCGAGATCGGTGATGCTCACCAGATCGAATCCCATTTGAAGGCCACGATAGGTGACGGCGCGATACATCGCACCCGTGTCGAGGCATGCGAAGCCGAGACGCTTGGCGAGTTCCTTTGCAACTGTCGATTTGCCGGAGCCCGAGGGTCCGTCGATTGCGATGATCATCTGCGAGATCTCCCTTCGAAAGTCATTGGGCATCTATGAATTCTACTACTTGACCGAGGCGCGCAGAGCGTCGACCTCGTCACTTGTAAGCTCGCGATACTCCCCTGGCGCAAGGCCATCGAGCCCAATCGGCCCGAACCGGCTCCTGTGCAGCTTCAAAACCGGATGGCCGACCGCCGAGAGCATTCTCTTGACCTGCCTCTTGCGGCCCTCCGTGAGGATGCAGGTTATCGCGGTCGTGGTCGATTGCGTGGCACCCTCCACGTAGCCGTTGCGGTATGCGTCGATGGTCACCTTGGCCGGCAGCGTCATGCCGTCATCGAGCTCGATCCCACCCTCGAGCAGCCTGCGATCGGCATCGGTGAGGCGTCCGTCGACGATGGCCTCGTACCTCTTCTCCACCTTGTGGCGCGGGCTGAGCAGCAGATGTCCCAACTCGCCATCGGTCATGAAGAGGAGCGCTCCGGTGGTGTCCATATCCAGGCGCCCGACCGGAAAGAGCCCGGGGTGCTCGCTGGTTGGGACGAGCTGTGCGACGGCGAGGCGGGCATGCGGGTCGCTCATCGTGGAGACGTAGCCTTCGGGCTTGTTCAGCAGTATGTAGACTCCTGGATTGCCGTAATCGATGACCTTCCCGTCGACCTCGACCACATCGAGATTGGGATCGACCTTCGATCCCAGCTCGGTAACGACCTCTCCATTGACCTTCACGCGCCCAGCCGTCATGAGGTTCTCGGAGCCGCGTCTGGACGCGACGCCGGCCCTGGCAAGGAACTTCTGCAGGCGCATCGGGTAGATGGGCTCGGATTTGGAGGCTTGCTTGGAATCGCCGCCCGCGTCGAAAGCCACTTCGCTATCCTTCGATATCGGAGATCAGCTCGATGCGGTCGTCGATGTCGAGCTGATCGAGATAAGCCTCGGCCTGCTCGTCGTCGATCTCCTCGTCATCGGCCGCCTCGACGCCCTCGATATCCCTGTCGTCGAGGATGTCGGAGATCTTTCGTGCCGAGAGGCGCTCCCTGATGAGCTCGCGCGTCTCCTCGTTGGGGGCGAAGTCCTCGAGCATCGGAAGCTGCGTGAGCGACTTGAGCCCGAACTTCTCCAAGAAGGTCTTGGTGGTGGCGTAGAGGATCGGCTGGCCGGGGGTGGTGTCCCTTCCCGCCTCCCTCACGAGGCCCTTCTCGACGAGCGATGCGATGACGCCATCGGAGTTGACTCCGCGAATCGAGGAGACCATGGCGCGCGTTGCGGGCTGGTTGTATGCGATTACGGCAAGCGCCTCGAGGGCAGCCTGCGAGAGCTTCTGGGTGTCCCACGAGAGGACGTACTTCTCGACGATGTCGTGATAGGCCGGATGCGTGTAGAGCCTCCAGCCTCCGGCAACCTCGCGCAGCTGGAT
>JAFWGD010000029.1 GCA_017515355.1 Coriobacteriales bacterium | reverse complement strand
GCGGAAGCAGCAGCTCCGCCTCCGGCGCCCTGTCCGAAGAACATCGTCTCGCCAACGAAATCGCCGACAACGTAGATAGCGTTGAAGACTCCGTTGACGCCTGCAAGCGGATGCGACAGCGGGAGCATCGTCGGATGAACCCTGACATCGATTCCGTTCTCGGTGCGCCTCGCGATGGCGAGGAGCTTGATGCAATAGCCCATGTCACGCGCGACGTCGAGGTCGATCGGCTCGATCTTGGTGATGCCCTCGACGTAGACGTCTTCGATGGTCACCCTGCTGTGGAAGGCTATGGATGCGAGGATTGCGATCTTGTTGGCAGCGTCGAGGCCCTCGACGTCTCCAGCGGGATTGAACTCGGCAAACCCCTTCTCCTGGGCCTCCTTGAGCGCGGCCTCATAGTCCATGCCGTCGTCGCTCATCCTGGTGAGCATGTAGTTGGTGGTTCCGTTTACGATGCCCATCACATCGGAGATCTCATTGCAGTCAAGCGAGCGCTTAAGCGGACCGATGATCGGGATTCCGCCGCCGACGGACGCGCCGTACATGATGCTGACCCCATTGGCTTGGGCGGTCTTGAGGATCTCCTCGCCGCAGGATGCCATGATGGCCTTGTTGGCGGTGACGACGTGCTTGCCGGCGTTGAGCGCCTTGAGCACGAACTTCTTGGCGATGCCAGTTCCGCCGATCAGTTCTATGACCACGTCGACGTCGGGGTTGTCGATGACGTCGTTGCCGTCGAAGGTGAAGACGTCCTCGATCCCTAGCTCCTTTACCGCAGTGTCATCCAGCGCCGCAGCTGCTATGAGCCTGATGTCGAGACCGTAGTACCTCTTGTAATCCTCACCATGCATGAGGATCATCTTTGCAACTGAGGCACCGACGGTTCCAAGTCCCATGATTCCAACATTTATGGGACGCATATCGTATCCTTTCCAAGATCAACGGCCGCATCGCGGCCCTTGCAATTCATAGATCAAAGCTCGCAGGCGATTATGTCCTCCAGGGTCTGCCTGCGAACGGTGAGCCTGCAGTTGCCATCCTTGACGAAGACGACAGGCTGCCTCATCGCCATGTTGTAGTTCATCGACATCGAGAAGCAGTAGGCGCCGGTGGCCAGAACGGCCACGATGTCGCCAGGCTGCACCTCCTGAATGGACGCACTCTCGATGATAACATCGCTCTCGCAATACCTGCCGACAATCGTCGCCAGCATATCGCGCTGATTTGCGGCCCTGTTAGCGACGATCGCCTCGTAAACGGCACCGTAGAGGCCGGGGCGGATGTTGTCGGCCATGCCGCCATCGAGAGCCACGTAGGTCCTGATGCCATCGATCTCCTTGATGGTCCCAACCGTATAGAGCGTGACGGCGGAGTTTCCGACGGCGGAGCGGCCGGGCTCGACGGCGATCAACGGCTCATCGAGGCCATGGCTTGCGCAAAGCCCAAGGACGACATCGCAGATCTTGTCTGTGAAATCCTCGATCGAAGTCGGGCGGTCAGCCTTCGTGTAGGCGATGCCAAGGCCTCCGCCTAGGTCTATCTCATCTGCCTCGAATCCCAAGGTCTGCTTGATCTCCTGCATGAAGTCGAACATCACCTCGAAGGCGCGTTCGAAGCACTCTATGTTGAAGATTTGCGAGCCGATGTGGAACTGGTATCCCTTGAGGTTGAGGTTGTCGCTGGCAAGAATGGTCTTGATTGCGGAAAGGGACTCCCCTTCTGCGATCGAGGTGCCGAATTTGGAGTCCTCTGCAGCGGTCTGGATGT
>JAFWGD010000028.1 GCA_017515355.1 Coriobacteriales bacterium | reverse complement strand
CGCCAAGATCGACATGGCCATCGCGCTCATCACGCTCAAGTACACTCAGTCGAATTCGGTCTGCTACGTCAAAGATGGTCAGGCCATCGGCATAGGCGCAGGCCAGCAGAGCCGCATCCATTGCACGCGCCTCGCGGGAAACAAGGCAGACAACTGGTATTTGCGCCAGCATCCCAAGGTTCTCGGGCTACAGTTCATCGACGACATCAAGCGCCCAGCGCGCGACAATGCGATCGATGTCTACCTCTCCAACGAGTGCGACGACGTGCTTGTCGAAGGCAAATGGCAGGAGATCTTCAAGGTGAGGCCCGACGAGCTCACTCCAGCAGAGCAGCGCGAATGGCTCTCGCAGATGAGCGGCGTGACCTGCGGAAGCGACGCGTTCTTCCCCTTCGGCGACAACGTGGAGCGGGCGCGCAAATCCGGCGTCAGATACATCGTCGAGCCAGGCGGATCGATCCGCGATGACAACGTCATCGAAACCGCAAACGAATACGGCATCACGATGTGCTTCACTGGAATGCGACTATTCCATCACTGAGGGCAGTCGCATCATAACCAGACAAATGCAATCGCTCCATCGAAGACGGTGGAGCGATTCGTTTGATTTGGGTGATTTGGAAGGCCTTGCGCCTATCTGCTTCAACTAGGACCGACTGGCTCCAGACTCGGATCCTCGAAGAGCTCCACGGCCTTGGCGATCTCCTCCACAACGTCGATGTGCTGCGGGCACGCCATGACGCACTGACCGCACTTGATGCAGTCTGAGCCCTTGGCCTCGCGCGTCATGAAGCCATACCAGAACTGGCCCTGCCTGAACGAGAACTGCGACTTGCGGTTGACCGCCGCGAAGATTCCCGCAATGTTGATGCCCTGCGGGCAGACCTTCATGCAGTACTTGCAAGATGTGCACGGCACCGCAACGGCCGCGGCCATCGCCTCTTGGGCAGCCGCATATACCTCCATCTCCGCTTCAGTCAGCGGCTGGAAGCGCTTGTAGCTCTCGACGTTTTGCTGAACCTGCTCGAGCGTGGACATGCCGCTTAGGACGGTGAGGACGTTCGGAAGGTTCCAGCAGAATCGAAGCGCCCACTCGGCTGGCGGCATCTTCGGGGTTGCATTGGCGAATATCTCTGCAACCCCATGAGGCGGATCGGCGAGAGTGCCTCCGCGCACCGGCTCCATGATGACGACCGGTACGCCGTACTTCTGCGCAACCTCCATGCACTCGCGCGCTTGTACGCCGCCGGCATTCCAATCGGACCAGTTGACCTGCAACTGCACGAACTCCATCGAGGGATGGTCCTGCAGGGCCTTCTCTAGCACATCGGAGACATCATGCATCGAAAAGCCGATGTGCTTGATCTTGCCAAGCTCCTTTTGCTTCTCCACGAAGCCCCACATATCGTACTTGTCGAAGAACTGCGTGCGGTCGTTGCCGATGTTGTGCAGCAGATAGAAGTCGACGTAATCCACGCCAAGCGTCTTGAGAGAGGTCTCGAACATCTCCTCGATGTCCTCGATGCAGATCGGAAAGAGCGTCG
>JAFWGD010000027.1 GCA_017515355.1 Coriobacteriales bacterium | reverse complement strand
GAGCAAGGACGTTCGCGTGACCATCATCAAGCTCGCCGACCGCCTGCACAACATGCGCACGCTGGTGGCCCTTCCCGAGGACAGGCGCATCTTCAAGGCCAAGGAGACGATGGAGATCTATGCTCCGCTGGCCAACAGGCTCGGAATCAGCTCGATCAAATGGGAGCTCGAGGACCTTTCCTTCTACTATCTCGAGCCCGCCAAATACCACCAGGTTTCGAAGATGGTCGCCGAGACGCGCGAGGTGCGCGAGGACTACCTGATAGAGTCGATGAACATCCTGCAGAAGGAGCTCGACAAGCTCGGAATCAGGGCGAAGATCGAGGGCAGGCCGAAGCACTTCTACTCGATCTACCAGAAGATGTCGCAGAAGGGGAAGGACTTCTCCGAGATCTACGACCTGATCGCGCTTCGCGTCATCGTCGAGGACATCAAGGACTGCTATTCCAGCCTCGGCATCGTCCACTCGCTGTGGCATCCGATGCCCGGCAGGTTCAAGGACTACATCGCGATGCCGAAGTTCAACATGTACCAGTCGCTCCGCACGACGGTCATCGGCCCGGCAGGGCGCCCGCTCGAGGTGCAGATCCGTACGAAGGAGATGCACCGCATCAGCGAGTACGGCATCGCCGCGCACTGGCGCTACAAGGAGTCCGGCTACGGCAAGAAGTCCAAGGAGGAGATCTACGACCAGCAGTTGGCATGGCTGCGCCAGATGCTCGACTGGCAGGAGGACGAGCAGGACGCCAAGACCTTCATGCGCGAGCTCAAGACCGATCTCTTCGAGACCGAGGTCTTCGTCTTCACGCCGAAGGGCGAGGTGAAGAGCCTCAAGGCAGGCTCGACCCCGCTCGACTTCGCCTATGCGGTCCACACGCAGGTCGGCCACACCTGCGTCGGCGCCAAGGTCAACGGCTCGATCGTCCCGCTCGAGTACGTCTTGCACTCGGGCGACCGCGTCGAGATCATGACCCAGCAAAACCACATCCCCTCGCGCGATTGGCTCAATATCGTCAAGACCTCCTCGGCACGCTCGAAGATCCGCAGCTACCTCTCGAAGATCTCGAAGGAGGACGACAAGCTCCTCGGTCGCGACATGCTGAGCAAGGAGGTCCACAAGCAGGGCCTCGGCATCTCGAGCTCGCGTGCGATAGCGGCGCTCAAGCGCATCGCGGGCAAGCTTACCTTCAACTCGATCGACGACATGTTCGCCTCCATCGGCTCGGGCAAGACCTCGCCCAAGCAGGTCGCCAACCTGCTCGTCAAGGAGCTGCAGATCCAGATCGAGGGCTCCGAGCACTCCGGCCCGAACAAGATCAACGAGATAGCGGGCATCGACCTCTACCCCTCGCTGCACCACGCGAAGAGCACCGGCAAGCGCGCCAACGACAACGTCGGCGTCAGCGTCAAGGGCGTCGCCGACGTCATGGTTTCGCTCTCGCATTGCTGCAACCCCGTGCCCGGCGACGAGATCGTCGGCTACGTGACGCGTGGCAGGGGAGTGACCGTCCATCGCGCCGACTGCAGCAACATCAAGGACCTGATGGAGGATCCCGACAGGTTCATCGAGGTCGAATGGCAGACCGGCTCCAACGCGAGCTTCCAGACCGAGATATTCGTTCATGCCGTCGACAGCCCCAATCTGCTGCGCAACGTCGTCTCGCGCCTGAGCGACCTCGGCACGACGATCCTTGCCGTCAACAGCAATTCGACCAAGGAAGGCTTCTGTGAGATGCGCTTCACGGTGCAGACCTCTGGAACCAAGCAGCTCGACCTCGTCCTGCGCGAGCTCAACGGCGTAGACGGAGTCTTCGAGACGAGCAGGGTCACCTCCTCGAGCAAGAACAAGAAAAAGAAGAAGGGCAAGGGCTAGGCGAGCGCCTGGCCTGCTCGGCCGCGAAGAAAGGCTTTGGGATGAACATCAGTTTTTGCAAGGTCGGTCCGATCAGGACCAACTGCTATCTGGCAGAGGGCGAGGACGTCTGCATGCTCGTCGATCCTGGCGATGACGCCGAATCGCTGCTCGCGATGATCGGCGACAAGAAGGTCGAGCTCATCGTGGCAACGCACTTCCACGACGACCACATAACGGCGATGGCCGAGGTTGCGCGCGCGACGGGTGCGAAGACCGCGGCGAGCAGCATCGACGCCCCTCTGATCCTGCGCAGCACCGGCCTCGACCACATCGACATGCTCCTCGAGGATGGCGACGAATTCGACGTCGGCGACATGCACTTCCAGGTCATGATCACCCCAGGCCACACCAAGGGCTCGATGTGCCTGTACTGCGAGAAGGATGCCGTCCTCTTCTCAGGCGACACGCTGTTCGCCGGCACGCATGGCCGCACCGACTTTCCCGGTGGCGACTACGGCGAGATGGTCGCCTCGCTCAAACGCCTCTCCCTGCTGCCGCAGGAGACCAACGTCCTGCCTGGCCACGAGGGCTTCTCGATGATGATTCGCGAGTACGAATGGATAGAAAGGCTCTGACGATGGATATCTCGACGCTTTTCGACGGAAGCGATGAAGAGGTTCTCGAAGGCGGCGCGATGAACATCGCGATCGCCCAGCTTGATTCGCGCTTGGGCGACATCGGCGGCAACATCGCCAAGGCCATCGAGACCATTGGGTTGCTCTCCGAGCAGGATCGCAAGCCCGACTTGCTTGTCCTGCCCCCGTCGTTCATCTCTGGCCTCGCTCCCGGTTCGCTCGTCGACTCCGAGGGCTTCCTCGATGCCGTCGAGCTTGGCATCGGCGAGCTTGCGGAGGGAATCGGCGACGACGTGATCGTGCTGACCACCGCGATGCTCAGCGAGGGCGACTGGGTCGAAGAGCACATCTGCCTGCTCGTCAACGGGGAGATCATGATCGCTGACGACGAGCTTGAGGACGAGGACGAGGACGACGAGACCCTCTACGGCAGCTTCGAGATCGACGACCTCGAGTTTGCAGTCGTTGTGGGTGACGCCTCCGAGCTCGACCCCGAGGAGCTCGACACCGACTTCCTCATCGTGATGGACGATTACGCATACGACGAGCAGCGCGCCGAGCTCATCACCGGCGAGCAGCTCGAGAACCTCAAGTCGCTCGCGAGGGAAGGGGAATGCTGGGTGCTGCGCGCGGGCTGCGTCGGCGCACAGGACAGCGAGATCTTCCCCGGCGGCAGCTGCATCATCTCGCCCGAAGGCGAGCTCCAGGGCGACTCGGTTCTCTTCGGCGAATCGCTGATGACCCTCCAGCTGACAGGGGAGGCAGACGACGAGGAGTTCGACGAGGACGACCTTGCCTCGTGGCGCATCTCGGCCATCGAGTACGGCTGCGGAGACTTCGACTACAGCGTCTATCT
>JAFWGD010000279.1 GCA_017515355.1 Coriobacteriales bacterium | reverse complement strand
TGCAAATGAATGACGTCGTCAAGACGTTCGACGATACTCGAGCGCTCGATGGTCTGGATCTCCATGTCCCCGATGGGTGCGTCTACGGGCTGGTCGGTCCGAACGGCGCAGGAAAGACCACCGCGATCAACCACCTTTGCGGAGTTCTCAAGCAAGACAGCGGCATGGTGACCTTCGACGGCCAGCCGATCTTCGACAATCCCGTCGTCAAGTCCCGCATAGCCACCATTCCGAGCGATATCTACTACTACACGCAAGCGTCGCCTCGCGACCTCGCGAAGATATACGCCGGCAACTACTGCACGTTCAGCATGGAGAAGTTCGAGAAGCTGCAGCCTGTTTTCGATATCGACCCCAAGCGTCTCATTCGCACGCTCAGCAAGGGAATGAAGAAGCAGGTTGCGTTCTGGCTCTCGCTCTCGATGATGCCAGACGTGTTGCTGCTCGACGAGCCGGTCGACGGGCTCGACCCGGTGATGCGCAGGCAGGTATGGAGCCTCGTCCTCGCTGAGGTTGCCGAGCGCGGCATGACAGTGCTGGCTTCCTCGCACAATTTGCGCGAGCTCGAAGACGTTTGCGACAGCGTGGGCATCATGGATAAGGGCAAGATGCTGATCGAGCGCAGCCTAAGCGAGCTGCAGGACAACATCGTCAAGGCGCAGGTCGCCTTCGCGGAGGAGATCGTCATCCCCGATGGGCTCAACATCCTGCACCGCGTCGACACCGGTCATATCGCCACGCTGATCGTCCGCAACCCTCTAAGCGATGTCCAGGCCGCCTTCGCAAATCTCAGTCCGTTGTTCATCGACATCCTCCCGCTGACGCTCGAGGAGATCTTCGTGTACGAGTTGGGAGGTGTCGGATATGAAGTCAAAGACATCGTTCTTTAGCAGCTCCCTTTTCTGGAACTTCAACAAGAGGCATTGGCCGCTGTGGGCTGTCTACCTTGCCGCCATGGCGATTGCGGTGATCCTTCCGATCGCGCTGATGGATGGCAGGGATGTCTCCGACTATTACATTTCGCTCGGCACCATCCCGTTTGCCTTCGTGCTTGCGTTCGCGGCCGCATATTTCGCCTTCAGGCATCTGAGCTCCCCGACCGCCTCGGTATTCTACGGCTCTCTGCCAGTCAAGCGCATGGGCGTCTTCACGACGATGTTTCTCGCGGGATTCCTCCCGTTGGTCGCCTGCAACGTTGCGATCGTCCTGATCGGCCTCGTCGCCTCGATAGGGAAGTTCGCGGTTGCCGCCTCTGCGCTGCTCGCTTGGTTCGCGATGATGTCGATGGCCGACTTGGTCTTCTACGCGATGGCGGTGCTGTGCGTGCAATTCACCGGCATCAGCTGGATGAGCGGAGTGCTCTACGCAGGCGCAAATGTAGTAGCTACGGCGCTCGAGTATCTCGTCGTCGGAATCCTCAGGCTATTCATCTACGGCGCCAGCTTCAGCGAGTCCTTCTTCCAATGGGCTTCTCCGCTGATCAACATCTCATGGATTTCCCACGTGGGAATATCCGGTGGCCATGTGTTCTCCGAAGGCTGGATTCAGATGCTGCTCTACACGCTCTTCGGAATCGTCTGCATCATCGTGGCGGCGCTGCTCTATAAGAGGCGCAAGTTCGAGCGCGTGTCCGAGATCATCGCCTTCAAGGGCCTTCGTCCCGTCTTCAAGTATCTGATGGCGGCCATATTCGCCCTCGGCATCGGCGCGCTTCTCTTCGAGCTGTGCTTCAACGCCTACGACATCAGCATGACGCTGGATTTGACCTTGGCGTTGATCGCGTTCATGATCATCGGCGGAGTCCTGGGCTATATCGCCACCTCGATGCTCGTCAACAAGCTCGCCCGCGTCTCCAAGCGCGACCTGATAGGTGCGGCGGCAGTCGCGGTGTGCTGTGCAATCTTCGGGTTCGCATGCTACTTCGATCTGTTCGGTATCGAGAGCCGTGTTCCCAACGTCAGCAAGGTCGAAAGCGTCACCGTCAGCACCGGCGACTACGCCTATGCGGGCGGACCCAGCTCCGCGATGCCCACTTCGGTCTTCACGAGCGAAGAGGGAATCGAGAGCGTGACAGATGCGCATCGAGCGATCCTCGCCGACCACGACAGCGGTCTGATAGCCGAGCATGATCCAGGTATCAACTACGAATGGTCCGAGGGCGAGGATGCAACGCAGGGCTATGTGAACATCACCATCGCATACAAGATGAAGAGCGGCTACACGATGACCAGGAGCTACGACATCTACGGCTCGACAGATCTGTTCGAGGGCGATGAGCACAGCATGGCCAAGCTCGCCAAGGCCTGCGACTCGATGGAGGCGCGCGAGAGTCGTTACCAAGCGCTGTCCGAAATGGCGGAGAAGGCTACAAGCGAGTGCACGATCGATTTCATCGGAGCCGATGAGTACAGCGCCTACAGCGTCCTCGTCAAGCCGAGTCAGGTGCGTGAGCTCATATCCGGTCCGCTCAAGCAGGATATGCGAGAAGCCAGCGGTTGCGCTTTCGATCTCAAGCAGCGGTTCACAAGCAACATCTGGGTCGAGCCCGAGGATAGGATCACGCTGAGCCTCTACACGAACGATTCCGGTTCCGATACGGTCGAGATCGACAGGGAACTCACGCCGAACGCCTACAAGTGGGTTATGGACAACGTGGATCGGAACCTATAGCTTGGCATATCGCAAATCGACTGGCGCGCCAGCATGCGCCTGAGAAAAGATCGGCCCGCGGCGATCCGCCTGCGGGCCGTTCGCTTTGCCGCTCATGGAGCTGCGGAGCTAGATCATGATGAAAAGGCTGATGTACTGGAAGGCCGTCCCTGCAATCACGAAGCAATGGAACAGCTCGTGCGCGCCGAATCCAGGGAAGCGCCTCTCCAGCAATGGGAGCTTGAGCGCGTAAATGATCCCCCCGATCGTGTACATGATCCCTCCGGCGAGCAGCCACCCGAAGGACGCCATGCCCATTCCGGGAATCATCTGCCCGAATGCCAACACGCAGATCCAGCCCATCGTGACGTAGATTGCAGTCGAGACCCAGCGCGGGCAGTAGACCCAGAAAAGCTTGAAGATCACGCCTGCGATTCCGACTCCCCAAACCACGGCGCCGATGATCAGGCCGGTCTTCGGGTTGAGGATCGTGATGCAGATTGGGGTGTAGGTGCCCGCGATGAGGAAGAAGATCATGCAGTGGTCGATCTTCTTTAACGTGCGGTTCACCTTCTCGCTGCGGTCGAACGTATGGTAGATGGTGCTGGCAGCGTATAGCGCGATCATGCTGGCCATGAAGACCGCATACCCGAAGACATCGATGCCGCGCGAGGTGCAATGCACCACGTGCACGAGCATGATGGGAGTGGCGATGATGGCAAGGATGAACCCCGCGAAATGGGTTCCCGCGCTCACAGGGTCCTTGACCTGAAAGCCCTTGCGGCTCCTCTCCGCCTGCTTTGCGCCCGCCGCCATCCTCGGTGCTGCGGTATCCTCAGTTACTGCCATGCGATGCCTTCGTTCCATCCGCGATCTCAACCTCTATTTGAGAGGGGAGCGTCTTGGTCTTGCCATCGGGCCCCAAAACCCGATAACAAAGGCTTATCAAGTATAAAGAATTATGTCAAGAGTTTTTCAAAAACCGATTAACTGTGTATAATAATTATTTGTAAGCGGCGCGTGCTTGGCGTTAGGATTATTGGACAGCGTAGTGCGGATGGCGCCGGATAACCGATTCAGGAGATGCGATGGAAGAGAATGAGAGCGTGAGCCTTAAGGGTATCACCGGCTACCGCATGCCTCGCTACGAGACCATCCCCAACATCGGCCTGTATCTCAACCAGGTGGTCAAGTACATCAGCGATGTGCTCGAGCCATTCAGCGGAATGGAGATCACCGAGTCGATGATCAGCAACTACGTGAAGAAGCGCGTGATCGCCCGTCCTGTCAAGAAGCTCTACTACCGCAGGCAGATTTCCGAGCTCATCTTCATCTCCTTCGCAAAGCAGGCGGCTTCGATAGAGGATGTCCAGGTGCTCCTGCTGAGGATGCGCTCCGACTACGGGGAGGGGATTGCCTACGACCTCTTCTGCGAATTGTTCGAGCAAGCGCTTTGCTCTTCGCAATTGCAGGTCGGCGTCGCGAAGGTTCCCAACGCCTCGTCAGAGCGCAACCGCATCGAGATGATCCTTCAGACCATAGCCTCCATCGTTGCCAGCAAGGTCTGCTTGGAGCGTTGCTTCGAAGAGCTTCAAGCAGACTAGCCCACCCAACCATCTCGAGAGCATAAAGAAGAGGTGCGGCCGCAAAAGCAACCGCACCTCCTTTCAATCTGAGCGCTAGCTAGATTAGCGGGTGAAGAGCGCGCAACGCGAGGTTCCGTCGATCTTCTTGGCAAGGTCCTCGACCTCGCCGAAGTACATGCACCAAGCCTGGCAGTGCTGCACGCACATCGGGAACTTGCCCTTTGCAACGCGGTCTTCGCACATGTCGCATGCCTTGGTGATGACGGGCAGCCAGGTCCACTCCCAGTGGTCCTTGCCCTCAGGGATGTGGGAGTACTCGTACGGACCGGTCTCGGTCAGCTTGATTCCGAACTCGCCCTTGGGAAGGTCGAGATGCTTCTTGCAAGCAACCTCGCAAGAATGGCAACCGGTGCAGAACTCGTAGTTGATGAGGATTCCCTTCATTAGAAACGACCTCCTTCGCGGGTGGTGTTGTTGGTGGTCCAAGCGTACGGCTGGCCAGCAACGTAGTCGTTGCGGAATCCGCCGAGCTCGGTGACAACCTTGCCGGGCATCACGTCGTCGTCCTTGACCGGGTAGATCTTGCAAACGGGAGCCTTGAGAGGTCCGCCGATGCCGCCGAAGCCGGTCTCGTAGGAAGTGGTCAGGTTGTTCATGTTCGAGTCGAACGCGCCATAGAGGTGCGGGAATGCGGGCTCCTGCTCGGGGAACCACCAAGCATGCTCTGCATGGACATAGTGCTCATCGAGGGTCGGGTCGATGTGAGCGACCTGCTTGCAGCGGCCCTCGGTGTTCTCGATCCAGATCCACTGGCCCTCGCTGATGCCGTTCTCCTCAGCGGCCTTCGGGTTGATCTTGACGATCGGCCACGGATGGAACTCGCGCATCGTAGCCTGCTGGCGGTTCTCGCTGTGGAAGAACTCGTAGGAGCGGGAGCCGTTGATGCAGATGTACGGATACTCCTTGCGGTATTCCTCATCCTCGATGTGGCGGTTGATCGTGAGCGACCTGACGTACTCAGGCAGCGGCGGGATTCCCCATGCTCCGAAGGTTGCGTAGGGGACGAGCTCGATGCGACCGGAAGGAGTGGCGAATCCAGGCAGTCCGTCGGGGCGGAGCATGCCCTTCTCGTACTTCTTGTAGGTTGCGCAGAAGTCGTCGTACTCGTAGCCGCAGAGGTCCTTGACGAGTCCGTCGAAGCTGCACAGGCCATCGTCCTTGTGCTTCTTGTAGAAGTCGGTGTGGGCATCGTCGACCTCGATCATTCCAGCCTTCGAACGTCCTGCAGACCTGTAGAACTTGCCGGTCTCGGGATCGTAGAGGTTGAATCCGGTGTCGAGGTAGTCCTGGAGCAGCGCCTCGAGGGTCGGCCAACGCTTCTGGAAGAGCTCGGGGTTGAGCTTGTTGCCCAGCGCGATGATGAGCTCCTCGTCGGACTTGGCCTCATACCAGGTGGAGACTGCCTTCATGGCGCGAAGCGGAGTCCACCAGACGCGCATCGAATCGCGCTCGGTGGTGCACTTCAGCGGCAAGAAGATGTCTGCCAGCGCGACGGCGGTCGGGGTCATGTAGGGATCGGCGACAACGCAGAACTCGATGTTCTCGAGCATCTTGTAGACGCGCGGGCCCGCAGTTGCGGAGCAGACGAATCCGTTGGTGCCCTGTGCCCAGTACATCTTGAGCGGATAGGGCTCGCCGGTCTCGAATGCATGGTTGACTGCGTCGCAGTCGGCCATTCCGATGAAATGCGTGCAGCCGGGATGGACGATGTCGACGGTGAGCTTCTTGGCGAAGGTCTCGGGATCGCAGTAGAGCTGAGCGGTTGCATAGCCCGGGTTGATCTCGAAGCCGTTCGGACGAGCAGGTTGGTGCCGGGCTTGTCGATGTTGCCGCAGACGCTCATCAGGTTGG
>JAFWGD010000026.1 GCA_017515355.1 Coriobacteriales bacterium | reverse complement strand
GGCCGCAGACCAGCTCGGAATCGAACAGGTTCATCTGACAGCCGAAGGTCTTGACCAGATATCTCAGGCCGCTGAGATCGGGCATCTACATCAGCCTCCCCATGTCGAATCCACGTTCGGCGCCAAATGCGAAGAGCTCATCGATGCATTCGTCGGGAGGCTGGAATTCCGCAAGCGCACCCGGATGCACGACATCGCCATGGTAGTCGGAACCTCCCGTGATCAGCAGGCCTCGCTCCTTCGCAAATTCGATGAGGGAGTTCGACTCCTCGTCGGTCTGCTCGCTATGGAAGCACTCGATTCCCATGAGCCCCTTCTCCATGAGGGGATCGATCGCATCGATCACATGGTAGAAGGCGGGATGCGCGATGACCGGCACTCCGCCAGCTCCGAGGATGAGCTCGAGGGCGAGGAATGAATCCATTTCATCGCGATCGACGTAGTATGGAGTCCTGCGCCCGACAAAGGTGTCGAAGGCCGAGTCATGATCTGGGGCGTACCCCTTGTCCACCATGATCCTTGCGACGTTGGACCTGTTGATCTCCATCTCCTGGGATTCGAGCTCCTCTGGCGAGATGTCGTAGCCCGCGGCCTTGAGGTTATCGATGATCTTGAGCGTGGCGACCCTGCGTCTCGCTCTCGTGGCGGAGCACTCGTCGAGCAGATCCTGGTTCTCGACATCGATGAAGTAGCCTAGCATGTGGAGATCGCGGCCCTTGTAGCGCGAGGAGATCTCGATTCCCGGAATCAGCGTCATCCCCTCCGGCATGATGTTGCGCGCCACGCAATAGCCGGAGACGGTGTCATGATCAGTTATCGAGATATGAGTAAGGCCGCGCTCTGCGGCCTTGGAAAGGAGCTCCGACGGGCTCATAAGCCCATCGGAGTGATCTGTATGGCAATGCAGCTCGATAATCGCTCTGCGATATCTTCCGGTCTCGGTGCCCATGCGATGCGAAGCGCTCCGATCAGTACTTGTCGGAGGAAGAGCGCTCGGCCTTGTTGTACCTGGGTTCGACAGTGAAGCGGATCGCCGTCCTGTTCTCTCCATCGATGTTGATGTCGGCGAAGGATGGCGCGCAGACGACCTCGATATCGACCGGCGCGAGGAATCCGCGCGAAATGGCGATCGCCTTGACCGCCTGGTTGACCGCTCCCGCGCCCACGGATTGGATCTCAACCGGAATGCCGTCCTTGATCATACCGGCGATGGCACCGGCAACGGACGATGGAGATGACTTGGAAGAAACCTTGAGATAACCCATTTGTGTTCCGTTCGTTCTCTATTTGCGCTGCATTTCAGATATTGCCGTTTTGCTGCATTCTATCGTTTCGAGACATTATTGCACAAAGTGTCAAATCTGGCATCAATTGACGCGAAACTGAACGACATGTATCACGAAGATGTACATGGACGGCGCGTTTCACTCCTTATCGATGAGGAATGTGACCTGGATCTTCTGCTTCCCGACCTTGATCTTCGGCTCTTCGAGGAGCGTCATGTAGTAGCCCTCCGAGATCGACTCGAACGCATCTTCGAGCTTGCGCGAGAAGGTCTCGAGGTCGGTCGGCGAGATCTTCAGGGCGCGGCTATCCTTGTAGATGTCGACACGTTGAGAGCTCGAGGCCTTGGATGAGAGCTGATCGTAGAGGTTCTTGAGAGGCTGGATCTGCCCATGCAGGATTCTATGGGAAGTTCTCTCTGAGATGTCCAAACCAAGGCTCAGAGCGCATTCTGTGAGCTCTGAGGCCGATGCGCAGGCGCTGAGCATGCGGCAGATGTCGAGGTCGTCGATGCTATCGTGGAAGAGGAGCTCGGTCGAGTCGTACTCGCGCTCCCCATAGGCTATCAGCGTCGCGACGATCTCAGCTGGCGAGCCGAGGTAGACATCGACGTCGTGTTTGCACGCGATGGCGAACTCGGCGGCGATGCGGTTGATGTTGTGCGGCCCCTTGGAAATGACGAGGCTGCCATCCTCATCGCGCTCGAGAGCGGGCATCGAGGACTGATCGGTCTTCTCAGGCAGCGAGGTTGTGTTGGCCTTGATGCGGATCGCGCTGCCCTTGCCGGACTCGGAGCGCATCACCATCGCCTCGTCGACATTGGAGATTATCGAGAAGAGGGCCATTCCCCTGCCGTGGACACCCCAGGAATCCATGACCATGGTATCGAGCTTAGAGGTGACGCGCGGTTCGAAGATGGCCTCATGCATGCTCTCGGGAATTCCGCAGCCATCATCGATGATCGTCAGCAGGCGCTCGTCGCCGTCCCTGGTGGTGGCCAGGAAGATCGAGCGCGCGCTGGCATCGCGCGAGTTGCGCAGAAGCTCGATGACGATGTCCTCGACGCAGCGGATGTCATGCTTGGCCTGGCGGCGCTCCGCCTCGGACATCAGCAGCCTGACGTAGCCGTCGCCGAGATTCTCCTCCACGCGAATCGAGCCTTCGGTGGAGACGCTCTGCAGGAATCCGAGGAGGCCCGAGCTGTTGGCAGGGCCCCCGTCGCCTATCCTCTTCCCATCGAGTTCGCTCATAGCCATCGACCTTCGCTTGCGAGGCATCGACTACTTGGCGTAGTCGACCGCTCTGTTCTCCCTGATGACCAGCACCTTGACCTGGCCGGGATACTGCATCTCATCCTCGATCTGCTTCGCGATATCATGCGCGAGGACGACCGACTGGGCATCGGAGATCTTGCTCGGCTCGACCATGACCCTGATCTCGCGACCAGCCTGCATGGCATAGGTCTGCTCGACGCCATCATGGGCGTTCGCGATGGACTCGAGCTTCTCGAGCCTCTTGATGTAGTTCTCGAGCGACTCGCTGCGTGCACCCGGGCGAGCCGCGGAGATAGCGTCTGCGGACTGGACGAGCACGTCGGTGATGGTGGTGAGCTCGATGTCGTTGTGGTGCGCCTCGATGGCGTGGACGATTTCGGGAGCCTCGCCGAACCTGCGTGCAAGGTCTGCGCCGATGACGGCGTGCGAACCCTCGACCTCGTGATCGATGGCCTTGCCGAGGTCATGCAGCAGGCCTGCGCGCTTGGCAGCGTGGACGTCGACTCCGAGCTCCGCAGCCATGATGCCTGCGAGCGTGGCGACCTCGATGGAGTGGTCGAGGACGTTCTGACCGTAGGAGGTGCGGAACCTCAGGCGACCGAGGATCTTGATGATCTCGGGGTCGAGGTCGTGGATGCCGGTGTCGAATGCGGCCTTCTCGCCCGCGTCTTGGATCTGCTGGTTGACGAGCTTGGTGGCCTTGCTGAACATCTCCTCGATGCGCGCGGGGTGGATGCGCCCGTCGGTGACGAGGTTCTCAAGCGTGATGCGGCCGATCTCGCGGCGAACAGGATCGAAGCTCGAGATGACGACGACCTCGGGGGTATCGTCGATGATGAGGTTGACGCCGGTGATCTGCTCGAAGGTCCTGATGTTGCGGCCCTCGCGTCCGATGATGCGGCCCTTGAGGTCGTCGGACGGAATCGGAACGGAGGATATCGTGCGCTCGGAGGTGTGGTCCGCTGCGATGCGCTGGATGGCGAGG
>JAFWGD010000278.1 GCA_017515355.1 Coriobacteriales bacterium | reverse complement strand
TCGACTCCTCTTACGAGCTCCCTGAGCGGGCGATTCGCGTCATTGAGCAGGTCGAGGCCTTCCAGTGCAAGTCCATCGAGCGCTACGGGCATTGCAAGATCCAGCTTGCAGACGAGTTCTATGTCAATGCCTATCCCGACGACATCGTAGGGCATCTGCCTCCCGCCGAAGTCTACGACGGCTATTCGCAGTTCTACGATGGTTTGGGGATGCTTCGCAGCTTCGTCGACGATTGGAGGGCGCTTCTTTCCGAGCTCGACGGCAGGGAGCTCGATCGGCCGCGGCAGCATTGGGTCTTCATCGCAGGGCAGGCGTTCAAGCGCTTCTTCGACCAGGTGCTGGCGGGTGGTCCCTTCGAATGCTGCTGCACGGTTGTCGGAGTCGACAATCGCTTCTTCGGGGGCAACGTAGATGTCAACGGGCTGCTCACGGGCAAGGATGCGATCGATGTGCTGGAGAGCCTCGACCTCACCGAGCTCGGCCTTGCTCCCGAAGCCTGCTCGATAGCGCTCCCGGCAGTGATGTTCAACGACGAACGGCTCACCCTCGACGATATAGCTCCCGCCGACATCGAGCGTGCAGCCTCGATGCCCATTCGCGTGCTACCATATTTTGCGAATGACATGTTCGAGCTGCTGATCAGCACGTAGATCGAATGCGAGGTTTATTCGATGCCACTGCCAGTCGTAGCGGTTGTTGGACGCCCTAACGTCGGAAAGTCGACGTTCGTCAACAGAATCGCTCAAACGCAAGAGGCGATAGTCCATGAACAGCGAGGCGTAACCCGCGATCGCTCGTATCACCATGCCGACTGGAACGGCAAGGAGTTCATAATCGTCGATACCGGCGGAATCGAGATGTCCGATGACGACAGGTTCATCGATTCGATCCGCAGCCAGGCCTTCATGGCCGCCGAGGAGGCGGACGTGGTGGTCTTCCTCGTCGATGGGCGCACCCAGATCACCCATGACGACCAGGAGGTCGCGCGCTTCCTCAAGCGCGCCAAGACCCCTACGTTCCTCGTGGTCAACAAGATGGACAATCCCGAGGACGAGAGCGCCATCTGGGAGTTCGTTTCGCTCGGTCTAGGAGATCCATGGCCAGTCTCGTCGGTTCACGGGCATGGCACAGGCGACCTTCTCGATGCGATAGTCGCAAAGCTTCCCGACCTCCCGCCGGACGAGGAGACCGATGCCGTCAGCGTCGCCATCATCGGCCGTCCCAACGCGGGCAAGTCCTCGCTGCTCAACCAGATGACCGGCATGCAGCGCTCTATCGTCTCCGACGTCGCCGGAACCACGCGCGACGCGCTCGACGCCATGGTCGAGCACGATGGAAAGAGCTACCGCCTCGTCGACACCGCGGGCATCAGGAAGAAGAGCGCCATCAACGAGAGCGTCGAGTACTATGGCTACGTGCGCGCCCTTCGCGCGATCGACCGCGCCGACGTCGCGCTCCTGCTCATCGACAGCTCCATCGGCCTGACCGATCTCGACCAGAAGGTGGCGGAGATCGCGAAGGATCGCGGCTGCGCGCTCATCATCCTGCTCAACAAGTGGGACCTCATCGAAGATCCCGAGCAACGCATGCGCATCCAGGAGAAGGTGGGGGACAGGCTGACGTTCGTCGGCTACGCCCCGGTGCAACCGATCTCCGCGAAGACGGGCAGGAGCGTCTCGAGGATCTGGGCGATGATCGACCAGGTTGCCGAGAACCACTCCCAGCGCATCGCCACCAACAAGCTCAACAACTACCTTGCCGAGATAAGGGAGTTCGGCTTCATGCCGTCGGAGGGCAAGAAGCGCCTCAAGATGAACTACGTCACGCAGACGCGCACTTGCCCGCCCACCTTCACGTTCTTCGCGAATCACCCGGAGCTCATCGACGATAGCTACTCCCGCTTCCTCGAGAACAGGCTACGCGAGAGGTTCGACCTCGTCGGCACCCCGGTTCGCTTCGTGTTCAGGAAGAAGGACTGATCTCCGCCCATGTTCACGATGAATACAATCTTGGCAATCGTCATCATCGCCATCGGGCTTGCAGGCGCATTCCTGCTCGGAGCGATTCCCTGGGGCGTCATCATCGGCCACAAGGTCGCGCACATCGACATCCGAGAGCACGGTTCGGGCAACATCGGCACAACCAACAGCGCGCGCGTCATGGGCGCGGGCCCTGGCGCCGCAGTCATGGTCCTCGACATCGCGAAGGGTTCGGTTGGCGTGCTGTTCGCGCAGCTTATGTGCGTGTTCGCGCAGATGCTCATCGGTTCCGGAGACTTCGCGATGGAGTTGTCATTCGAGGTTGTGCGCGAGGTTTCGATAGCGCTGGCGCTCGCCGCGGTCATCCTCGGGCATCTGTTCTCGCCGTTTCTGGGATGGAAGGGCGGCAAGGGCATCGCTACGGCATTCGGGGGCATGCTTCCGTGCATGCCGCTCACTGCGGCGCTTTGCCTCGCCTGCTTCATCCTGCTATGCGTGATCACCAAGCGCGTCTCCGCCGGTTCGATTGCCGGTGCCTTCGCGTTCATCGCTGGGACGCTGATCTTCTACACCGATCGCATCCCGTTCGTCATCGTCTCGATCGTCATGGCCGGCTTCATCCTCTATGCGCATCGCGAGAACATCAAGAGGCTGATACATGGCGAGGAGAAGAAGTTCTCCCTCGGATCCAAGGAAAAGGCCCAGAAGGCAGCCGAAGAGGAGGCCGAAGCCGCTAAGGCCGAGCCCGAAGCCGAGGTCATCGAGGCAGTGGCCGTCGATGGCGAGGAGCCCAAGGGCGAGTAGCGCACTCTCAGGTCCAATTCACGTTAATCGCGGTATCATGTATTTGGGAGCCTATTGGGCTTCCGCAAGCGCGTCCTCTCCAGGGCGCCGATGAACAAGCGAATAGGAGCACGAGCATGGCGATCTTGATGGCACCGTCGATTCTTTCCGCCGACTTTCTCAACCTCGAAAGCGAGGTTAAGGTCGTTGCCGACAACGGCGCCGATTTCATCCACTTCGATGTGATGGACGGCCATTTCGTCTCCAATCTGACCCTCGGCGTTCCCTTCGTAGCCGGCTTCAAGAGAATCACCAACGTTCCGCTGGATGTCCATCTGATGGTTTCGAACCCCGAAGAGCAGGTGCCCTGGTACATCATGGCCGGTGCCGACCTCGTCACGATACACAGGGAGGCCTGCGACGACCCGGCTCCGACACTCGAGATGATTCGCGATTCCGGAGTTCTGTGCGGGCTCGCGCTAAACCCGGAGACGCCGGTTGAGCTGGTCTCGGACTATCTCGATTGCGTCGACGTGATCATGGTAATGAGCGTCTATCCCGGCTTTGGCGGACAATCGTTCATCCCTGGATGCGCCGAGAAGATCGCGCGCATCGCCAGCGAATGCAAGGCGCGCGGAGTCAACCCGATCATCGAGGTCGATGGCGGAATCAATGCGCAGACCGTCAAGCTGGCGGCTGCTGCCGGAGCGACGATGTTCGTCGCCGGAAACGCGATATTCGGAAAGACCGACCGCGTGGGCGCGATGGAAGCGATACGCAAGTCCGCCGCATCGGCCATCTAGGGTCTCCAGTGAAACCGCAAAAGGCGAATACCGACGGGAGGGTCTACCTCGACTTCGCGGCCACTACACCGCTGGACGAGGCAGCGCTGGAGGCGATGCTGCCATTCTTGGGCGAACGCTTCGGCAATGCGAGCGCGCTCTATTCGGAGGGGCGAGAGGCTCGAGATGCCGTCAATGCTGCAAGGCGGAGCATCGCCGCGAGCCTCGGATGCCGCGACCCATTCGACATCACCTTCACCTCCGGCGGCACCGAGTCTGACAACACCGCGATTGCGGGCATCTCTCTCGCGGCGCGCGCCAAGATGAAGTCGTCGGCTGGCCCTGGGCACATCATCTGCTCGGCCTTCGAGCATCATGCGGTCCTAAACGCCGTGGCCCGCATGCGCTCGCTGGGCTTCGAGGTCTCGCATGTTTGTCCGCGAGCTGACGGAATCGTCCATCCCGAGGACGTAGAGGCGCTGATGCGCCCCGACACCGTCCTCGTCAGCGTGATGGCCGCGAACAACGAGATCGGCACGATACAGCCGATATCTCGCATCGCAGATGCAGTCCATGCGCATGGATCGTGGCTGCACACCGATGCGGTTGGAGCAATCGGCAAGACTGGGTTCTCGATAGAGGAATGCGGTGCCGACAGCGTCTCAATCGCCTCGCATAAGGTATACGGGCCGAAGGGGGTCGGCGCGCTCTATCTCTCGAAGCAGGTACCCTTCGAGCCGCTGATCCACGGTGGAGGGCAGGAGAAGGGCAGGCGCAGCGGAACGTATGACACCGCGTCAATCGTCGGCTTCGCGAGGGCCCTCGAGCTCAACGCTGCGCTGGGGCTAGACGAGCGCCTCGAGGCGATCATGGCCTGCAGGGACAGGCTGCTCGATGCCGTTGCGGAAATGAGGCGCGTCGAGAGCGTGCTTCCCATAAAGCAAGGCAACCGCGAGCTCAACCTCGCGTCGTTCGTACCCCTTCTCGTCGATGGCATGGAGTCGGAGGATCTCGTGAGGATTCTCGATTCCAAGGGATTCGCGATCTCGGGCGGCTCGGCCTGCACATCCGGCTCGGGGCAGACCAGCCATGTGCTCGCTTCGATCGGAATCTCGCCCGACAGGGCTTCGGGATTCATCAGGATCACGCTCGGAAAGGGCATCGGATTCACGGAGATCGACCGCTTCGCGCAGGCCCTGTGCGAGGTTACGGAACGCTAGGTGCGCTGTTAGACGGCTATGTTTGGAGGTTGCGATATGGCAACGGCAAGGGAGTTGGAGGCCTACCTGTTCGAGGAATTCCCCGCGCAGGATGCATGCGAGTGGGACAACCCTGGCATCTCGGTCGGATTCCCGGAGCGCGAGGTCACCGGCATCGCGCTCGCCCTCGATGCGAGTCCTGACGCCATCGAGGCGGCTGCGAAGCTCGGCTGCAACGTGCTGGTAACTCACCACCCGGTATTCATATCCGCACCCGACGCGATAGTCGACGAGCCATCAAGCGGTCTGTCGAGCTCGGCGATAGTCGCTGCGATCTCCAACGGAATCACGCTCATAGCGATGCACACCAATCTCGATCGCTCGGCCGCTGCGCAGGAGAACCTGGCATCGCTGCTCGGCGCAAAGCGGATCGGCCCGCTCGACGGTGGCACCGACGATGCGGAATTCGGCTCGAAGGCCGCATTGGATCCTGCGGACAATCTCACGCTCCTCGGCCTAGCCCAGCGCTGCGAGAGCGCTTTCGCAAGGGTGGCGAAGGTCTGGGGAGACCCTGGACGTGCCATCGGCACGCTCGCGATAGTCGGCGGCAGCGCCTCCGACTTGGCTTCTGCGATCATCGCATCGGGCTGCGATTGCGCTGTGGTCGGGGAGGCCTCCTTCCACAAGGCGCTCGACATCGTAGGTAGCGGAAGCGCACTGATCGAGTTGGGCCACGATGTCTCCGAGCTACCCATACTAGACGTTTTGCGCGCCACGCTGGAACGTGACAGGAGATTCTGTAGAATTGTTCATATGCTTCCGAGCGAAAGGCTTTGGTGGCAACCAAGGATGGTGATGTGATGTCACAGGCAGGACTGATCGTAGAGCTGCAGCAGATCGACCTCGAGGCGATCCGCCTGCGCAAGAAGCTCCAGGAGCTTCCGCAGAGGCAGACTTTGGCGGCGATCACCGCCAAACTCGACGAGGTCTTCGCGAAGTCCCAGCAGGTCTCGCGCATGCGCGATGACTGCGAGCTCGACATGATGAGGCTCTCCGAGGAGGAGGACAAGCTCATCGAGAAGGCCAAGAGCCTCGACACCGTCAAGCTGGAGATGTCCTA
>JAFWGD010000277.1 GCA_017515355.1 Coriobacteriales bacterium | reverse complement strand
GACTCGATCGTATTCTGAGGAATCGCCTTTGCTGCATCGCGCATGACCACAATCACCTGGAAGAAGATCGTAAGCGCGATCAACGCGATCTTCGGCGCGCCCCCAAGACCAAGCAAGACGAGCAAGATTGGCAGGATGACGATCTTCGGCAGCGGATAGAGGATGTAGAGAACAGGTGCGAATAGGGCATCGGCCTTAGGGCATCTTCCGAGCGCAAGGCCAATCGGCAATGCAAGGGCGACCCCGATCAGCAGTGAGGCCAGCACGCGGTAAAGGCTGGTGAGGAAATCGGGCAGCATCTCCGAAGCATAGGAGAAGAAGACGGGAACGGTGGCGGCTGGAGTAGGCAGCGCGGGCGTATCGAGAATGAGCGCGGTGATCTCCCACCCTGCGAGCACGAACGCGATGGCGAAGGCATAGCAGGCCAAACGCCTGAGCGCGTGATTTTTCCTCTTGGGCTTGTTGGAAGCTGCGCGATTGCGCATTCCGCTCATCGCTCCTCACCTCCAGCGGAGGCGAGGGCTTCGCGCAACTCGAGACAGCGTTTGAAATAAAGCTCGCTGCTGCGGTATTCCAAGCTTCCCATGTCGGGATTGTCCATCTCGTAGACGACGCGCCCTGGACGCGTGGCCATCACGATGATGCGTTGCCCGAGGAAAACGGCTTCCTCGATCGAGTGCGTGACGAGCACTTGCGCGTGCCTGCGATCGAGCCAAAGCTCCAGCAAGAGGTTCTGCAGATCCTCGCGTAAGAGCGCATCGAGTGCTGAAAGCGGCTCATCCAGCAGAAGCAGATCGACATCGAGCGCAATTGCACGCGCGAGAGCCAAGCGCTGCTGCATGCCGCCTGAGAGCTCGGTCGGATAGTAGCTAGCGAAATCCAAAAGGCCAACCTTCTCGAGCGCGGCCATCGTGCGTCTCTTGCGCTCGGTGCGGTCGACCCTATGGATGGCAAGCCCCAGCTCTGCATTCGCGTAGACGCTCTTCCAGGGAAGGAGCCCGAAATCCTGCAGCACCAACGCAGTCGATTGACGTGGCTTGACCACTGGCTGCCCGTCTACAAGAACATCTCCGCTGCTGGGCGCAAGCAGCCCTGAGGCAAGCCTTAACGCAGTCGACTTTCCGCAACCCGATGGCCCGATGATCGTCACCGCTTCCCCATCGGACACGCACAGCGTCAGACGATCGAGCGCGCAGAGCAGCTCATCGGAAGCATTGACGGGCGGATATAGGACTGTCGTTTGGGAAAACTCGAGCTTCATCGGAGCTAGTCTATCGAGAACGTGCCATCTTGCGGGTTATAGCTCATGTTGACCTCGAGATATCCTTTCGCATGCATCCACTCAAGAACCGGATCTATCATCGCCGAGGTGGGCAGCACGGCCTGCGGATAGGTGCAGATCGGATAGCTGTTTGCTACCTCATCTGACAGAGATGCCTTCTGCACAAGCAGCTCTCGGAAATCCTCGGGATTGTCGTTGATCATCTTCGCCGCATCGTTCCATACGCGCGCGAGCGCATCCTCCGTAGCCGCTCCGTTCCCTTCGCTGAGGTAATCGACGCGCGCAACCATGATAGATTGCGAGATGTTGTCGCCTTGCGTGTCATCTGCGATGGTGTTGTATCCCGCAGACTCGCCTAGTGCTAGAAGAGATGCAGGCAAAGCTGCTGCCGCAACGGTTCCCGAAGCCATCGATTCATAGCGCACGGGCAGCTTCTGCAGCTCCTCGACCTTCACCTCGTCTGGAGAGATTCCAGCATCCTCGAGCAGATTGTCCATAACGTACTCGAGGATCGTGTTCGAACCTACGCCTATGCTCTTTCCCTTGAGGTCGGCAAGCGTCCTTATGCTCGGATCGGATGTCATGATGCCGAAGCGCCCTTGGCTGGAATCGGTGCCGAGAGTGATCCACTCGACCTTTAGCTCGGCGCCAGAGGCATGCAGGCTGGCGGCGACCATCGGGTCGGTCATCGCATAATCGACCTCTCCGGCGGAAACCGCAGCGATGAGCTCGGTGGCGGACTGGAATACGATGATCTCCGCATCTATGCCAGCTGCCTCGAAGAGCCCCCGCTCCTCGGCAACCCACATCGGAAGGATGTCCTCCGTGGCAAGCGTTCCGATTCTCACTGGAGGCAGATCGGCCTCGGTGTCGGATGAGCCATTGCCCGAACAACCGCAGATTGCGAACAGGGCGCAAGCCGCCAGCGCTGCGACGAGGACGATTTCGACTATTCTTGAAAGCTTTTTGCGCATGGAAGGCCTTCCTTACTCAGATCGATGCATATGACACCAATCAAAGCTTACGGAAGGCGCAACAGCACCATCAATAGACAATCGGGTGAGTTTTGTCGAGATTGCCTAAGATCCCAGACCCAAAGCGCTAATCCTGCAGGTAATCGAGCAGAATGCGATAGGCGTCGACAAGCTGCGGAAGGCGCATGCGAGCGTTGGCGGCGCTGGTGGACGGAAGCGCGATAGCATCCATCGCCGCACTCTCGCGAAGATGCCTGTCGAAGAGCTCTTTGGCCTTTCCGCCCGTTGTAAAAATTGCCCGAACGGGCGCATGCTCGAGAACCCGAGCTAGGTCGTTGGGAACAGCATTGCGTATGCTGGAATCGCTGGCGCCTTCAATCTCGCATGACGCGAGCACATCCCAAAGCGCTATGCGATGCACAAGAACGAAGTCAGTGCGCTCCTTGTTGTTAGAAGGCAGAGGTTCGTCGAAGAGTTCTGCGAGGATCCTCCAGAAGCGATTCTGCGGATGGCCGTAGTAGAACCCGATCTCACGAGACTTCGGCGATGGCATCGTGCCGAGGATCAACACGCGCGAGTTCGAGTCGAATTTGGGTTGCAGCGGATGCTCGACGAGCATATTGCGCACCTCCAAAGACAAGGCGGCATCGCCACGAATGCAACGATGCCGCCAAGAAAGCTGCAGCGCCTACCCTACCCTACGTAGTGGTTCTCGATAGGATCGAACTGGTCGACCCCAACAGAGCAAAGCGGGCACCTGAAGTCCGCAGG
>JAFWGD010000276.1 GCA_017515355.1 Coriobacteriales bacterium | reverse complement strand
TGAACGACCGCATCAACGGATACCTCGACAGCGTGACCATCGCCGATCTGATGAAATCAGAAGCCATCTAGCCAACAATTCGCCATCCTCCATAATCCTTCCGGGCTCGAGCTCCACTGCTGCTCGAGCCCTTCCCTTTCTGCGCCGATCGGCAGGTGTGCAACATCTGATGTGATAGTATTTCTGCGGGACCCTTTATGGGAATGGAAGAGAAAGGGAATGAAATGAGCGACGCTGATTTCTACAAGCGTGCCCAGGTCGTGAAGCTCAAGACGCTTTCCGATGTGAATGACATCGGCAAGCCTTGGCGATATGAGGAGAATGGCCTGACCGTCACGCGAACGAGCCCATGGTCGCCTCCCGGATGCCATCCGGTTGGTTGCGGACTCAAGCTCTATGTCAACGATGAGGGCCGTCTTGTCAAGGTCGAGGGCGATGAGAACAACCCTGTTACGCAAGGTCGCCTCTGCCCGAGGTGCATCGCTCTCAAGGACTACGTCTACAGCCCTGCCAGGCTTCTGCATCCGATGAAGCGCGACCGCAAGGATCGTGGCAACGCAGATGCATGGGAGCAGATCAGCTGGGACGAGGCGTACGCGATCATCAAGGAAAACTATGACAGGATCACCGCGCAATATGGCCGTGAGTCGATCGTGATCTTCGCAGGCACAGGCCGAGAGGGCGGAACCTTTGCGCCTTATGGAACCATGTGCTTCGGAACTCCGAACTTCTGCTACACGCAATCGGGTTACGCTTGCTACACCCCAAGGCTAGCTGCAATCGCCTACATGGCGGGTACGACATATCCCGAGTGGGACTATGCAGGAGCTCTGCCCGGACGCTGGGAAGATGAGCGCTACGACATCACCGAGGTGCTGATGATCTGGGGCAAGGCTCCGCTCGAGTCGAACCCTGACGGATTCTTCGGCCATGCTGTGATCGACTCGATGCGCCGCGGAACCCGACTCATCGTCATCGACCCGCGAGTCACCTGGCTTGCAGCTCGTGCAGACATCCATTTGCAGATCCGCGCTGGAACAGACACCGCGCTGGGCATGGCGATGCTCGACATCATCATCTCCGAGGACCTTTACGATCATGATTTCGTCGAGTACTACTGCTACGGATTCGAGCAGCTTGCCGAGCGTTGCGCCACCATGCCACCCGAGAAGGCCGCGGAGATCTGCGGCGTTCCGGTCGAGAAGATATATGCGGCGGCACGCATGTACGCCAATGCCAACCCAGGAGCAATCCAGTGGGGCCTCGCTGCAGACCAGAAGACCAACGGCATGCAGCAGGGACAGGTGACAGTTTCGCTCATGGCCATCACCGGAAATCTCGATGCCCCCGGAGGGCAGATTCTCCCGGGAACCGGCGCGGGCCACAACGAGGCGGGATTCGGATTCGAGGAGGGCGTCGGCGAGGAACTGTTCTCCAAGATGGTAGGCCTCGACAAATACCCGGCGTACTGCATGATCATCCTCAATGCTCACGCAGACCTGATGCTCCATGCGCTCGAAACCGGCGAGCCCTACCCGATCAAGATGGGATTCTACGCCGGCAACAACCTCTTGAGCTGCACTTCGCAAGAGCCCCAGCGCTGGCGTGATGCGCTCCAGAAGACACTGGATTTCTGCATAGGATTCGACACCTTCATGAATCCGTCGATCCAGGCAACCTGCGACATCTTCCTGCCGCTCAAGACCGTTGCCGAACGCGACGGCACCGTCTTCACACACTACGCGCCATGCACCGTGACCGCTGGATTCATGCACAAGGCGATCGAGGTCGGCGATTGCAAGACCGACTACGAGCTCTGCTACGAGCTCGGCCATGTCCTCCGTCCCGAGCTTTGGGAGAAAGCCTATGCGTACAGGTC
>JAFWGD010000275.1 GCA_017515355.1 Coriobacteriales bacterium | reverse complement strand
GCCGAGACCCTGGGCGTGGATATCTCCGATCTGCTGACCGGTGAAAGCCCGAAGCTGCGCGGCTACATCCTGACCCGCAACGGCAAAGGCCTGGCCTTTGACCGCCGCAAGCAGTATCATTATCAGCACCTGGCCTACAATTTCAGCCACAAGCTGGCCGAGCCCTTCATCGTCACCGTCGAGCAGGATGCTCCCGGCGTCACCAAGCAGGCTCACAGCCACGAGGGTCAGGAGTTCGACTTCATCCTGAGCGGCAAGCTCAGATTCGCCTATGAGAACCACATCGAGGAGCTCGAGCCTGGAGACGCGCTCCTCTACGACTCGGGGCGCGGCCATGGCATGATCGCCATAGGCGGCGAACCCTGCATATTCCTCGCGATAGTTATGAAGGACCCGCGCATCGCCATTGACTAAGGGGATTTCTGGAGTCCGAAGAGGACGGCTCGCAGCCTTCTAGACGAGCCAAGCCGCAACAGAATTCCCCTGCAACCCTCGGGCGCACGGCCCAAGCGGATCTGCGAAAAGATGACGATGATGAAAGGCGTGGTATAGCTATGCGCAAAATCAACGAGAGATACGTGATCGAAACCTATGGCGAGGACGGTGTACTAACCGACTTCGATCTCAACATCCCCGAGAGCTTCAACTTCGGCTACGACATCGTGGACGACATCGCCGCAGCCGAGCCGGACCGCCCCGCGATGGTCTGGTGCAACCCCGAGGGCGAGGAGCATTTCTTCACCTTCGGCGACATGGCGCACTGGTCGAACAAGGTCGCCAACGTGCTCGCCAGCCACGGAATCGGCAAGGGTAGCATGGTGATGGTCATCCTCAGGCGCCACTATCAGTTCTGGTTCACCGCGCTCGCACTCGCAAAACTCGGCGCCATCATGGTTCCGGCTACCTTCATGCTCAAGGAGCACGACCTGAAGTACCGCTTCGACAGCGCGAGCATCGAGGCGACCATCTGCACCGATGTCGGCACGATCGCCGATGTCGTCGACAACACCGTCCCCGAGTGCCCGACCGTCAAGAAGATGTTCATCGTCGCAGGTGGCGGAGGCGGTGTGCACATCGGAGAGGAAGAGTACGGCGAGCGCCTAAGCGGCCCGGATCACATCTGCGAGCTCAACGCCGAGCGCGAGGGCTGGATCGACTTCAACGCTGCGGTTCGCGAGGCCTCCGCGGAGTTCGAGCGCGTCGAGACCAAGACCGTCGAGCCGCTGCTGATGTACTTCTCCTCCGGCACCTCCGGAGACCCGAAGATGGTCCTGCACGACAACGCCTATGCACTCGCGCACATCCCCACCGCCAAGCACTGGCATGACGTGATCAGCGACGGGGGCGTGCACTTCACGATCGCCGACACCGGATGGGGAAAGGCGGTCTGGGGCAAGTTCTACGGCCAGTGGATCATGGAGGCGTGCGTGCTCACGTACGACTTCGACCGTTTCAACGCCGCGGAGATCCTGTCGCTCATCGGCAAGTACAATGTGACGACGATGTGCGCTCCGACGACGATGTACCGCATGATGATGCTCGAGGACATCGACAGCTACGACCTGAGCAGCCTATACCACACGACAACTGCCGGCGAGGCCCTCAACCCCGACCTCTTCGAGAGATGGAAGGAGCACACCGGCCTCATCCTGACCGAAGGCTTCGGTCAGACCGAGACCCCGCTGACGATCTGCAACATCAACGGAATGGTTCCCAAGCCCGGCTCGATGGGCAAGCCGCAGCCTCTCTACAGCGTGAAGATCCTCGACTCCGAGGGCAAGGAATGTCCCAAGGGCGTCACTGGGGAGATCTGCATCGAGCTCATCCAGAAGCCCGGCTGGGGCAACCCGCCAGGCCTGATGATGGAGTACTATCGCAACCCCGAGCGCACCGCCGAGGCCATGCACGATGGATGGTACCACACCGGAGACACCGCATGGAGGGACGAGGATGGCTACCTCTGGTACGTAGGCCGCAACGACGACGTCATCAAGTCGAGCGGCTACCGTATCGGCCCCTTCGAGATCGAGAGCGTGCTGCATGAGCACGATGCGGTCAGCGAGTGCGCGGTTACGGGAGTGCCCGACCCCTTGCGCGGCGCCGCGGTGAAGGCGACGATCGTGCTCGCAAAGGGCTACGAGCCCTCCGAGGAGCTGACCAAAGAGCTGCAGAAGTGGTGCAAGGAGAAGACCGCTCCCTACAAGTACCCGCGCATCATCGACTATGTTGCCGAGCTTCCGAAGACCGTCAACGGCAAGATCAGGCGCAGCGTAATCAGGGATGGCGATTATGAGACCGAGCGTCATTCTTTAACCTAAAGTTTACGCGTGGCTTGCTATCATATGGTTTTAAGGGTTGAAGGAAGGCTTTCAACTGCAATTCGTTATGTTCTAAAGGGTGAAAGATGTCTTTGATAGTGATGAAGTTCGGCGGGACCTCGGTCGCCAATGGCGATAGGATCAAGAACGTCGCCGACAGGATCATCAGACAGGTCGAGGCAGGTGACAAGGTCATAGCCGTCGTCTCCGCCATGGGCAAGATGACCGACGACCTCGTAGCCATCGCCAATCAGGTTACGGACAATCCGCCAAGCCGCGAGATGGACGTGCTGCTCTCCGCCGGCGAGCAGATCTCGATGTCGATCCTCGCTATGGCGATCGATGCGAAGGGCCATGTCGCCAAATCGTTCACCGGCGCGCAGGCCGGCATCATCACCGACGGCGGATACACCAAGGCGCGCATCGAGCAGATCGATGCCAGCCGCCTAAAGGAGGCTCTAAGGGAGGGCAACATCGTCATCGTGGCGGGCTTCCAGGGAGTCACCAAGGAGGGAGACATCACGACGCTCGGCCGCGGCGGATCCGACACCACGGCGGTGGCGGTTGCGGCGGCGGTGGGCGCGGACGTCTGCGAGATCTACACCGATGTCGATGGCGTCTACACAACCGACCCGCGCATCGATCCCAAGGCGCGCAAGATCGACGAGATCAGCTACGAGGAGATGCTCGAGCTCGCCGACAGCGGCGCGGGCGTGCTGCAATCCCGCTCGGTCGAATTCGCGCGCAACTTCGGAGTAGTGATTCATTGCCGCTCGGCATTCAGCGACGAGCCCGGCACTTTGGTCAAGGAGGTATCGGATATGGAATCGGCAGTAATCTCTGGAATCGCCTATGACGACTCCGAGGCAAAGGTCACGCTGCGTGGCGTGCCCGATCAGCCGGGAATCGCCGCTATGACCTTCTCGAAGGTCTCTGAGATCGGTGCGAACGTCGACATGATCGTACAGAACAAGTCCGAGAACGGGCTGACCGACCTCTCGTTCACCACTCCGAGCAAGGACTTGCCAAAGGTGACCGAGATCCTCGACGCGATGGTCAAGGACCTGGGCGCAAGAAGCTACGTCGTAGACGAGTCAATCGCCAAGATCTCGCTAGTGGGCGCTGGCATGAAGAGCCACCCAGGCGTTGCAGCCAAGATGTTCTCGGTCCTTGCAGAGAACCAAATCAACATCTCGCTGATCTCCACCTCCCCCATCCGCATCTCCGTGATCATCGATGGGGAGCAGAAGGAGCTCGCGGTCAACTGCCTGCACACGGCGTTCGACCTCGACTCCGACAGTCTCTTCGAGGAGACGCAGCTCTCGAGCGAGGAGCTCGAAGCCAAGGCGCAGAAGGGCAGGTAGCAGATGGGCTGGAGCAAGCAGATGCCGAAGAACCCGGTCGTCGCGGTTTGCGGCGCAACGGGTGCGGTAGGCCGCGAAATGCTCAACGTGCTCGAGCAGCGCAACTTTCCCGCCTGCAAGGTGGTCGCGATGGCCTCCTACAGAAGCGCGGGCAAGAAGCTCCCGTTCGCAGGCGGCGAGCTCGAGGTCATCGAGATGACCCCCGAGTCGTTCGAGGGCATCGACATAGCGCTGTTCTCCGCTGGCGCTAGCGTATCGAAGGAGATGCGCCAACATGTCGTCGGCGCAGGCGCGGTCATGATCGACAACTCATCGGCCTTCCGCATGGAGGATGACGTTCCACTGGTTGTTCCCGAGGTCAATCCGCAGGACATCGGCTGGCACTCCGGCGTAATCTCCAATCCCAACTGTTCGACGATCGAGATGGTGGTGGCGCTCAAGCCGCTCCACGATCTAGGCAAGATCGAACGCGTAGTAGTCTCGACCTACCAGGCTGCCTCCGGCGCCGGTGCAAAGGCGATGGACGAGCTCTACGAGCAGTCCCGCGAGTTCCTGGCGGGCGAAGAGCTCACGATCAACCACTTCGCGCATCAGATCGCGTTCAACACCATCCCCCACATCGACAAGTTCCTCGATGACGACTACACCAAGGAAGAGTGGAAGATGGTCGTCGAGACCAAAAAGATCATGGGCGACAGCAGCATCAACGTTGCGCCGACGTGCGTGCGCGTCCCAGTGCTCAGATGCCATGCGGAATCGCTCAACATCGAATTCGCCAACGAGGTTTCCCCAGAGGATGCGAGGCGCGTGCTGGAGAATGCCCCGGGAGTCGCGGTCATGGACGATCCCGCAAACAACGTCTACCCGATGCAGGGGCTGCTCGCCAACACCGACGACGTCTACGTCGGCCGCATCCGCAAGGATCCCACGGTGGAGCACGGGATCGCGCTGTGGCTGGTCATGGACCAGATCCGCAAGGGCGCGGCGCTCAACGCGGTTCAGATTGCAGAGATGCTGATTGGATAGCGTTTGGCATTTGTTGTAAACTTTGAGCACAACCGATCATATAAGGAAGTCTCATATGTGGAGTGCATGCCAACCTAAGAGCGAGAACGACCTGAAGGAATGCGCCGAGCTCGGAAAGAGCCTCAGCCGCATGTCCCAGCCTACCGTTCTCACTGTCCTCGCCGCCGAGAACAGACCCATGCATGGCTACATCATCGTGCAGAAAGCTGCAGAGTCGCCGATGTTCGGCGGCAACAAGCCCGATGCAGCCGGTATCTACCGCACTCTCAAGCGCATGGAGGAGGCCGGGCTGGTCACCTCGAGTTGGGATACCCCGCAAAGCGGCGCAGCTAAGCGCGAGTTCGAGCTGACCGAGCAGGGCAGAATCTGCCTGCGCAGGTGGATCGATTCCCTCGCATGCTACTGCGAGACCATCCAGGATCTGCGCAAGGCGGCCAGCGATGCGCTGGGCATCGATGTTCCCGATACTCCGTTCTGCCTGCATTAGCCGTTGGATTCCATGGGAATCGCTTGGAGAACGAGGGGCCGCTACGGCCCCTTTTCGTTGCGTCGCACCATGCTCTGAGAGCATCGCTTCCGATTGTTCCAAATGTGCTGCGACCTTGAATTTTCCTAGCGGTTCTTCTACATTACTTGCAAGTATGTTACGTTCAACCGTTGCTTTCCCGGAGGTGCCTTCATGTTTTACGAAACCGATAAGAACGACCACGGCCTTTCCCGTGCGCCCTTCAAATCCTGCGTGGTTCCGCGTCCCATCGGATGGCTCAGCACCGTCAACGCCGACGGAGTGCCCAACCTGGCACCCTACAGCCAGTTCACGAACCTGACCTTCGACCCGCCATACGTTCTCGTCTCGATCAACCGCAAACTCGATGGCGAGCGCAAGGACACGGCGCTGAACATCGAGGCTACCGGCGAGTTCGTCTACAACATCGTGCCCTACGCGCTGCGCGATGCAATGGACATCACCGCCGCCCCCTTCCCGTCCGATGTGGACGAGTTCGAGAAGGCCGGACTCACCAAGGCCCCGTGCGAGATGGTAGACGTTCCCCGCGTGGCCGAGTCTCCGATCAACCTGGAGTGCAAATACGTGCAGACGATCATCCTGCCCGGAACGAGCCGCGTAGGCACCGCCGATGTCATCATCGGCAAGGTCGTCGGAGTCCATATCGACGATGACTACATCATGGAAGACGACAAGATCGACATGGAGAAGATTCGCCCGCTGGCCAGGATGGGATACTCCGACTACACCTCGGCCGAGAGCGTCTTCGAGCTCTCCTCGAGCAAGGACTTCGCCATAGACAGCAAGGAGCGCCACGGAATGGAGGGCGCAACCGGCAAGCTCGACTAGGAGCGCTTCAGGGCCTGAGGAGCCAGCCCGTCGAATCTCGACGACCCAACCCTGCGACCATGGGGTTGGGTCGTTTGCTGTTGATGGCTGCGTTACGTTGGCTCAGTCCTCGTCATCGGTGCCGAGGCTGGCTTCGAACTTGTTCTGCGCGATCGTACCGGTGTCGCGCCCGGAGAAGCGGATCTCCCTGCCGTAGATGACCGCCTGCTCGCCAAAGCGATCCTTGACCTTGTCCGTGGCGCGCGCGAGCATCCCATCGGTGACGTGAGAAGCCTTGGAACCCTCCTCCGCAAGCTCGAGCTCGCCATCGTCGGAAACCGCATCGAAGAGGGATAGCTGCTCCCCCCTATCCTCCTCGAATCCCGAGACGCCAACGCCTAGCAGCCGCACCGATATCCCCGGCGCCCACACCTCGTCGACCAGCTCGTGCAGGTACGGAACCATGACATGCTCGTCATCGAGCTCGAAATCCAACGTGCGCTGCGCGGTGTGGGACTCCTGACGCGAATACTTCACTTTGACCGTGACGGTGTGGCCCTTGAGCCCCTTGCGCCGCAGTCTACGCCCAACCTTCGCAGCAAGCATGTCGATCGCCGCGAGAATCTCCTCGCGCTCGGTGAGATCCTTCGAGAACGTCTGCTCGTTGCTGACCGACTTCGTCTCCCTGGCGATCTGCACGGCTCCATCCTCCTCGCCGCGCGCGCGATGGAGCATCACCTCCCAAGTCGACCCGAAGATGAGTCGCAGGAACGGTTCGTCGCAATCGGCCAACTCGCCGATCGTCTTGATGCCGTACATCTCGAGCTTCTCGCGCGAACGTGCGCCTATGCCGGAGATGCTGCCCACAGGCAGCGGATTCAGGAACTCGCGCTCCTCGCCCGGGAATATCGCGGTGAGGCCGTCGGGCTTATTGGCCTCCGAGGCGATCTTGGCCACCGACTTCGACGTGCCGAGGCCGATGGAGCAGGTGATGCCGAGCTCGGCAACGCGTGCCCTGATCCTGCGTGCGATGTCGACAGGATGGTCGCCTAGGAAGCGCCCAGGGGTAACATCCGCGAACGCCTCGTCGATCGAAACCTGTTGGAGCGTGGGCGTCTCATCGTTGATGATCGCCATGACCTTGCGCGACATCTCGGTGTAGCGCGGATAGTTGCCATGCGTCCAGATGGCGTTGGGGCAGAGCCTCTCGGCCTGCCATGAGGGCATCGCGGAGTGCACGCCGAACTTGCGCGCCTCGTAGGAGCACGTGGAGACAACGCCTCGCTTATCGGAGCTGCCGCCGACGATGACCGGCTTGCCGCGCCATTCGGGATGATCGAGCTGCTCGACCGATGCGAAGAAGGCATCGAGGTCGACGAGGATTATCGCCTTGCCCTCCCACTTGGGCAACGCGCCGCCAACCAGGCAGGAATATCCATTGAGAATGCCGATCTGCTCGGACATCGCTCGAACACCCCCTCGCAAAGAATATTACCACCTGTTCGGCAGGCAGGCGGCTGGGCTAACGCACGGGGGAAGATGCAACGCTAGAAGAACATCGCCTTGATTCCGATGGCCACGAGTATGATGCCACCGAAGATCTGCGCGCGGGCCCCGAGCCTGTGGCCGAATCTGATTCCGATGAGCCACGCAACCGTGCAGAAGGCGAGCGTGGTGAGCGCGATGCAGATCGCCAGGCCCACCAGCGGCATCTCCGAGGCCGAGAAGGCGAATCCCACCGCAAGGGCATCTATGCTCGTCGCAATCGCCTGGAGGAGGATCGTCTTAATCGAGAGCTGCTTGCCGGGCTTCCAGAGCAGATTGTCGTCCTTGTCGCCCTTGCGCAGGTCCTTAATGCCGTCGTAGATCATCTTCGCGCCGATGAAACCGAGAATTATCAGCGTGATGATGCCGTTGTACTCGAGCACGAAGCTGCGCGCCACGTCGCCGATCAAAAAGCCGATGACGGGCATGACCCCCTGGAAAATGGCGAACGCGATGGGCGCGAGATAGAGCTTCTTGCGCGATGTGGCGGAGTATGCGAATCCGTTGGCGATGGTCACCGCGAAGGCATCCATGCTGAGGGCGGCTCCCAATAGAAGCGCTTGAGTAATCCACATGTTTCGGCTCCGCTCGCCTTGAGAACCTGCAGCTGCGAAACGCCTAGAGGATGGTCTCCTCGATGATCGCGACGAAGTCCTCGAGCTTCTGCGCGCCGAGGTTGCCCTCGCGGCGCTCGCGGACGGAGACGGTGCCCTCGGCGGCCTCCTTGTCGCCCACGACCAGCATGTACGGGATCTTCTGGCTCTGCGCCTTCGCGATCTTGACCTTCATCGGCTCGTTCTGGTCGTAGACCTCTACGCGGCCGCCAACCTTCTCGATTGCGTCTTTCACCTCGAGCGCGTAGTCGAGATGCTTGTCGGAGATCGGGATGACGACGGTCTGGATCGGGGCAAGCCACAGAGGCAGCGCGCCGGCGTAATGCTCGATGAGGATGCCGAGGAAGCGCTCGATCGATCCGAAGATCGCGCGATGGAGCATCCAAGGCCTCGCGGTGGTGTTCTCGGCGGTGCGATAGGTGAGATCGAAGCGCTCGGGCAAGTTGAAGTCGACCTGGACGGTAGAGCACTGCCAGGTGCGGCCGATCGCATCCTTGACCTTGATGTCGATCTTCGGGCCGTAGAACGCTCCGTCGCCCTCATTGATCTCATACGGCAGACCGTGCTTCTCGATGGCGGTGATCAGCGCGTTGGTCGCGAGCTCCCACATGTCATCGGTGCCGATGGACTTCTCGGGACGGGTCGAGATCTCGGCCGTGTAGTCGAAACCGAAGGTGGTCATGATGTGGTGAACTAGGTCGAGGATCGCGATGACCTCGTCGACGACCTGATCCTCGGTGCAGATGACGTGCGCATCGTCCTGGGTGAATCCGCGCGCGCGGAGCAGGCCGTGGACGACGCCGCTCATCTCGTGGCGGTAGACCGTGCCGAACTCGAAGTAGCGGATCGGCATGTCGCGATAGCTGTGCAGATTGGCCTTGTAGAGCAGCACGTGACCAGGGCAGTTCATCGGCTTCACGCCGTACTCTGCGAGCTTGGAGCCATCCTTCTCATCGGACTCGTCGATGAAGAAGAAGTACATGTTGTTGTGGTAGAAGTCGTAATGGCCAGAGGTCTTCCATACGTCCGCGTTGTAGATGTGCGGAGTGATGACCTCCTCGTAGCCGCGCTTGTAGAGGTCGCGGCGCAGCCACTCCTGAAGGATGCGGATGATGCGAGCGCCGTTGGGGAGGTAGAGCGGCAGGCCGACGCCGACTTCCTCGGCCATCGTGTAGATGCCGAGTTCGCGGCCGAGCTTGCGGTGGTCGCGCTTCTCGGCCTCCTCGATGCGGGTGATGTACTCCTCGAGCTCCTTCTTCTTGAAGAACGCGGTGCCGTAGAGGCGCTGGAGCATCTCGTTGTTCGCGTCGCCTTTCCAATAGGCGCCTGCGACCTTCATCATCTTGAAGGCGCCCACGTAGCCAGCGCTAGGGAGATGCGGGCCGGCGCAGAGATCGACGAACGAGCCATGCCTGTAGATGCTGATCTCCTCATCTTCGGGAAGCTCCAGCACATGCTCTCTCTTGAAGCGCTGGTCTGCGAAGATCTCGACTGCCTGCTCGCGGGTGACCACCTCGCGGACGAAGGGCTCGTCGGCGGCGATGATCTCGGCCATTTTGGCCTCGATGGCTGCGAAGTCGTCGGTGGAGACCGGTCTGCTCAGCGCGAAGTCGTAGAAGAAGCCGGTCTCGGTGTGCGGACCGAACGCGATTTGCGCACCAGGGAAGAGGATCTGCACGGCTTCGGCCATGATATGGGCAGTGGAGTGGCGGAGAATCCCGATTGCCTCGGGGGACTTGGCGGTGATGATCTCAACGCTTGCGCCGTCGGTGACCACCGCGTTGAGGTCTACCTCCTTCCCGTCGATCTTTCCAGCGATCGCGGCCTTTGCAAGGCCGGCGCCTATGCTGGCTGCAACGTCGGCGATGGTTGCGCCCTCGGGCTGCACCTGCTCGCTTCCGTCTGGCAATACGATTCTGATCTCGCTCATCTCACTACCTCTATTCGTTGATTCTCAGACGCGGGGCCTCGAGCGACGTGAGGCCCGCGATGGTTCTTAGTTGCGAGCCCTCGAGCGACGCGCAGCTCGCGACTGCGCTGCATCGGCGTCCGAGCTCTCATCGGATGCGACATGGCTCCTCGGGCGCCTGGGAGCTTCGCTGCTCGACTCCCGCGACTCGCGCGACTCGCGAGAGGAGACCCTGGAGCGCTGCGATCTGTCGCGGGGACGCGGCGAGGGCTTTGCGGCCTCCTCGGCCTCGGCGACTGGCTCGGCGATGAGCGTTTCAGCTGCATCGGGAAGCGCCGGGGCTCCAACCTCCCCGATCAGCGCGGTCTCGGGCTGAGGCGCGGGGATGAACTGGGTTGCGGGCTCTGGCTTAGGCGCCATGTTCGCCGCAACGGCCCTTGCGCTGGGCGTGCAGCAATACGGGCAGACGCTCCACTCGGGGTTGATCGGCCTGCCGCAGTTCGGGCAAACGTTCTTGAGCTGCGCGCCGCAGTTCGGGCACATGACGTAGTCCTTCTCCACCGGGTATCCGCACCTGCCGCACTCGCCATAGTCCATCAGCTGGCGACGCGTGAGGAGCGTGCCGAGGTCGATGTCCTCCTTGTCGGCGGCGAGCAGTGGCGGGCGGCATGCGATGTAGATCAACGCGCCGATGAACGGGATGATCGCAATGATGCCCCACTTGGCCTTGGATACTCCGCGAGCCCCTGCATCTCTGATGACCCAGATGATCGTGAGGAGCCAGAGAACGGCGATGATCGCGCCGACCGCTATGGCAACGGTCTTGAGCATACCCATTGCAGCTTCCATGTTTTTCTCCCAGTCTCTTGCTTCGTTATTCAATCATGTTCCAAGCTTCGGGCTATACTGCCCCAATTTGAAAGCTTGGCTATAAACCAAATTCAAAGTTTAGCAGACAGGCGGGACTTTCCCGCAAAATCAGCCTATTATCGGCACTATATACTGTTTGAATGCCAAAATATGCATCGATATGGGATGCATGTGGGATGGGCGTTCAAAGATTGCGGAGAGCGCCGAAGCGCGCCTGATGGCTTAGAATATGCACATGCAGACGAGTCGATTCGCACAGGAGAGGCCATGAAGGTTGGAGCGCACGTCCCGGTTGGCGGAGACTACAGGAAGATGCTCGAATACTCGCTTTCGGTTGGATGCGAGTGCGCACAGATATTCGCCAAGAATGCCAAGCAGTACCGATTCAGCGCGCCTACCCCCGCGAAGCTCGACCAGATGCGCTATGTGCATGAGCAATGCCCCGACTTCGACGTCAACAGCCACACGGCCTACCTGATCAACCTCTCCACCTCCAAGCAGGACATCCGCGAGAAGTCGATAGAGTCGATGGCGGGCGAAATGGCAATCGCCGCGATGCTGGGGCTCACGTGCGTCAACACGCATGTGGGCAACGACCCAAATTGCGATGCCGTTGCAGCGGCCGAGCGCGCCGCGGAGGCCATTTGCATCCTCTACGACCGCGCGCGCGACATCCTGCGCGAATGGTGCGACGGGATGGGCCTCGCGCCCGCGGCGGAGCTTTGCGCCGACGGTCTGCCCGTGATGCCGACGCTAGTGCTCGAGGGTGCCGCAGGAGCCGGAAGGATCTTCGGCGTGACCATAGACGAGCTAGCAGCGATCATCGATGGCGTGCTCGCGCGCAACTGCCTCACCGGCAACGTTGCCGGAGGAGATGGAGCGGCGGAGCGCGGCATCGGGATCTGCATCGACACCTGCCACATCTGGGCGGCGGGCTACGACGTGGCCACAGAGGCTGGTTGGAACGACCTCATCGGAGAGGTCGAGGAGAAGATCGGCCTGGAACGCTGGCTGCTCATCCACGCCAACGACTCGAAGTTCGGCAGGGGAACCAACAAGGACAGGCACGAGTGGATTGGCCGTGGCGAGATCGGGCTCGACGGATTCGCCTACATGATGACCTGCGACAAGCTCTCGCACGTCAACGTCGCCCTCGAGGTTCCCGGCGAGGAGCCCGAGAAGGACATCGTCAACATCGATCTGCTGAAGAGCCTGCGCGACAACACACGGTAGTCAGCGCAGCGGACCATAGCCCTCCCCCTACAGCTCCGCGGCCTTCTCGATGATCTGCGCCAGCGCACGAACCGTGGCGGCCACGGCCGCTGGATTGAGGTCGCGTCGCACCTCTCCCTCGCTGGCCTTCTCGGCATCCCCGAAGGTCTTGAGCTGCTCCCCTCGCGGAATGTACGTCGCCACTCGCGACGGCACTCGGAAGCGCGTAGAGAGCTCGATCTGGACCGCCGCGACGTCGGGACACTCGCGAGCCACGGTTTGCGCGACGGTGTTGGCGCGCCGTGCTGCGCGCATGCCGTTGAGAACCACGGGGGCGCCGTAGCGCTCGGAGAACTCGGCCAGACCCTCGGACAGCTGCTCGTAGACGAGCCGCTCCACCTCGGGCATCGCAAGGCAGGTCGTTCCATAGTTGGTCCCGATCTCGACCGCAGGCTTGCCGAGCCCGACCATTCCATGGATGTCGAGCACGAGCTTGATGCCGCGATTGCGCACCGTGGCGAGAAGCTTCTGCTTGTAGGGGGAATCCTCCAGGGCATCCCAATTGGGGTCGCATCCATCGAAGCGCGCTTGGACCATCGCATGACACCCGGTGAGCTCTTGCAGCACCAGCGCCATCGGTCCGGTGCAATCCTCGGAGGGATACGGCGCTCCATCCCGCACATGGGTAACAGCGTGAGGTGCCGAAACCATGATCGGCACCTCACCAGGGATCTCCATTATGTTGGGGTCGCCATCGCGCCCACGGAACCTGTTGTGGGAGAAGTGGTCGCGTTCAAGCTCGATCAGCCTGTCGCAGATCGTCTTCTCATCCATCAGCTGCCTCCGAAGCCGACTCCTAGCCGTAGCGGTACTGCACTCCCATCGTGGGCTCGGGGTAGCGCCACTTCGCGATGATCGTGTCGCCGCACGCTATGCGGCAGGTGCCGCACTCGAGGCAACCCGAGTAATCGAAGTGCTTGGTGCCATCCTCATCCACCTTGTAGAGGCCAGCCGGGCAAACGCGCACGAGCCTGAGGAACTCGGCGGTGTCTGGGTCATCGACAAGCTCGATGTGTGCATTCTCCTCGTCGACGCTGTACTTGTTGACGGCCAGATAACCATCGACGTTGACCGTGATCTTGATCTCACTCATAGCGCCTTCATCGCTCCCCTCATGTCCTTGAAGAGCTTTCTGAACCCGATCTTCTTGACCTCGGGCATCACAGCCTGCTTGATATGCATGTTGGGGCTTCCGTCGATGATGAACATGTTGTTCATGATGTTGCGAATCATCTCCGGATACTCCTTGAACATGCGGTCGAAGCCCTCGAGGAACTCGGGCTCGGAGGCATAGCTGCGGAAGTCCTTCATGACGAAGGAGTTCTCGAGCATGCTCTTGTAGCACGCGAGCCCGGCTGCCGAGGTGTCCTCGGCATCGAGCGCCTTGACAGCGGCCTGGCCGGCCATCTGACCGGCAGCGATGGCGTAATCCATGCCACGAACCATGTAGCCGAAGTTGATGCACATCATCGCAGCGTCGCCGGCGACGAGAACGCCGTTGCCGACGAGGTTGGGCATGATGTTGTAGCCGCCCTCGGAAACCATGTGGCCGGAGTGCTCGACGAGCTCACCGTCCTTGATGTAGGCGGCGATGGTCGGGTGGGCCTTGAGCTCCTCCATCATCTGGTAGATCGGATAGTCGCTCTTGCTCACTGCGTCGATTCCGCCGACGATGCCCAGCGAGATGGTGTCCTTGTTGGTGTACATAAAGCCGCCGCCGAACGCACCCTTGGTGGCATCGCCGACCATCAGCATCGCAACGCCCTCGTCGTCGGAGGTGACGAGGCAACGATCGCTGATGACCTTCTCGGGCAGTGCGAACGTCTGCTTGATGCCGACTGCGATCGACT
>JAFWGD010000274.1 GCA_017515355.1 Coriobacteriales bacterium | reverse complement strand
CCCGAAATCACCGGGAAGAGAATGCAGCATACGAGCATCAGCGCAACGCTGGTGAACAGCGCCGCCTTCTCGGACCTGTTGACGCGATTGCGCTCGATGTTGGGCTCCCTGCCCGCAACCGCGCAGACCTTGCCGAGCCACTTGGCCCAGAAGAAGAAGGTCATCGCAGAGCCGAAGGCGATCAGGATGAGCGCTCCGATGTGGCCGGCGTCGATGATCGCGACGATCGTGGCCCACTTGGAGACGAGCATTCCGAACGGCGCGATGAACATGCACATCATTCCGATGGCCATGCACTTCGCAAGGCCGGGCATCTTGACGAAGATGTTGTCCATCGCCTCGATGTTGCGCGAGCCGATGTGGTGCTCGGCGGTGCCGACGCACATGAAGAGCAGGCCCTTTGTGCACGCATGGAAGATCATCAGGAAGATAGCCGCCCAAACTGCCTCAGGAGTTCCGATGCCAGCGCAAGCCGCGATAAGACCGAGATTGGAGATCGTGGAGTACGCGAGGACGCGCTTGCCGTTGCTCTCGGAGATCGCCATCGCACTGCAGAAGAAGAACGTGAGCGAACCGATTGCGATAACCATGAGGCCAGGAGCGTTGTTGCCCAAGCATGGCGCGAGCTTGATGAGGAGGAAGACTCCGGCCTTGACCATCGTCGAGGAGTGGAGAAGCGCCGAAGTGGGCGTTGGCGCAACCATGGCGCCGAGCAGCCAACGATGAACCGGCATCTGCGCTGCCTTGATGAGACCGGAGAGGCAGATGAGCCCGATAGGCAGCATGAGCATCCCGTAGGTGCCAAGCTCGATGATCTCATTGAGCGAAATCGTCCCTGCATCCTGACCGATGAGGATAAGGCCGCCGATGAAGGCGATTCCGCCGATGAGGTTGAGGACGATCTGCACGAAGGCGTTGTGGATCGCCTCTTCGGTCTTCGTGTAGGCGATGAGCAGGAAGGAGCAGATCGTGGTGACCTCCCACCCGGTGAAGAGCCAGGAGAGGTTGTTCGAGAACGCAACGACGAACATCGCGGAGAGCAGGATGAACATCAGCGCGAAGAACCTGTGCCGGCGGTCCTTGTAGCCGGGCTCGCTGCGATGGTGCCGATCGAAGTCGCGCATGTAGCCAACCGCGTAGATGATGATGATCGGGCCGATGACGCCAACGATAACGGCCAAGATCAGGCTGAGGCGATCGATGTAAAGGCTGTAGAGCACGCTGATGCCCTGGTAGATCCAGAACTCGAAGTAGATGCTGCCAGCGAGCTGGACGAGCGCGAGAACCAGTGCGAGCGGCTTCTTGTACTTGATAGCGTAGATCAGGACGATCAACCCGAGCAGCATGTCCACGCCAAATGAGGTCCAGTCGGCGTACTCGCTTTGGAACACATAGAACGTTCCGGCGTTGCCGACTTCGAGAAATGCGAGTGCGAGGGTAGCGAGGGCGATGACGGGGCCGCAGATGAAGACGAGCCAGGCCCTGGCCTTGGCATTTCTGGCAATCCACATAAGGGCCGCAGCTACAACGGGAAAGCCAATCAGGAAGCCTATGAGGTAAAGCGCCACTCTGCAGTTCTCCTAGCCTTTCGCATGCGTGCCCAACGCGCGCGATGCAATGCGGTGAAGCCATTATATATAGGCGTAGATATAGGCGATTTGAAGCTTGCGCATCCAATCTGCGACGTGCGCAAATAATCGGAGTATCGAAATATTTGTAGTGCGTTGATGGTGCGAAATTTGATATCCGTCCTCCGAGGTTGCGTTTTTCGGCGCGCGCGCTTGCCAAGCGAAGGCCGCATAGCTTGCCGAGAATCACCCTGACACGCAAAAGGGGCCCTGCCTTGAGCAGAGCCCCTCTCATTGTCTGGTCGGGTTGACTGGATTTGAACCAGCGACCCCTTGACCCCCAGTCAAGTGCGCTACCAAACTGCGCCACAACCCGATATCCCACTTGGGGTGGGACTAAATCTTAGCCCCATAGCCGCGCAATCACAAGTGACAAATCACAGACGGCGCGCTTTTGCCTTGCTGTGCGGCATCTGCCTGTCCGTTTGCTACTCATCTTGGGCCAGGAATGCCTTCGTGCGAGCATGCTGCGGGTTGTCGATGAGCTGCTGTGCCGGGCCCTCTTCGACGATCACTCCGCCGTCCATGAAGATGATGTGGTCGGCAACGTCGCGGGCGAACCTCATCTCGTGCGTGACGATGACCATCGTCATGTGCTCCTCGGCAAGCTGGCGGATGACTCGCAGGACCTCCTTGGTCAGCTCGGGGTCGAGCGCGCTAGTGGGCTCGTCGAAGAAGAGGATCTCCGGATTCATCGCCAGGGCGCGGGCGATCGCCACGCGCTGCTGCTGCCCGCCGGAGAGGTCGCACGGAACCATGTCCGCCTTGTCGGAAAGGCCCATCTTCTCGAGAAGCTCTCGCGCCTCCTGCTCGACCTCCTTCTCATCGCGCTTCTGCACCAGAAGCGGCGCGTCCATGATGTTCTTCAGAACCGTATAGTGCGGAAAGAGGTTGAACTGCTGGAATACCAGGCCGAAGCGCATGCGCGCCTCCTTGAGCACCTGCTTGTCCCCATAGACCGCCTTGCCGCTGGCATCGTCTTGCGCCACGACGAGGTCGCCGTAGGCCAGCGTTCCCGAGTCCATCGTCTCGAGCAGGGTGGCGCAGCGCAGAAGCGTAGACTTGCCACTGCCCGAAGGCCCGATGATCGCGACGACCTCGCCATGCGAAACCGTGAGCGAGATGTCCTTGAGAACCTGGTTGTCCCCGAAGGCCTTCTTGATGTGGTCGATTCTCAGAATCTCTTTCTTCTCGGACATGTGCGAACCTCTAGTCGTGGTAGTAGGAGAGCTTCTTCTCGAACTTGCCGAGTGCGAACTCGACGAGAAGCGTGAAGAACCAGTAGAGCGCGGCGGCGAGCACGTACGGAACCATGCTGACCATGGCTGCGGCAAGCGTCTCCGCCATAGTGAACATCTCAGCGATGGAGAGGACGAACGCGAGCGACGTGTCCTTGATCAGCGTGATGACCTCGTTGCCCATCGCAGGTGCGATTCGCTTGATCACCTGCGGGAACACGATCTTGGTGAAGGTTTGCGAGCGCGAATAACCCAGCACGCTGGCAGCCTCGTACTGGCCCAGCGGGATCGACTGGATGCCGGCGCGATAGATCTCGGCGAAATAGGCGGCGTAGTTGAGGATGAAGCCGATGAAGCACGCCCCCATCCTCCACGTCAGGCTCAGCTTCAAGCCGAAGATGTAGTAAGGCGCGAAGTAGATGAACATCAGCTGGAGAATCAGCGGCGTTCCGCGAAGGAACGAGATGTAGATCTTGGCGAGGAACGACAGGACGCGGTTCTTGCTCATCCTGCACAGCGCCACGAGCACGCCGAGCGGCAGCGAGCCTGCCAGCGCGACGATGAAGATGAGACCGGCCATCCCCAAGCCGCCGAACATCGTGCTGAGGATGGTCGAGAGGGGCATCGCGTGCACGCCCGAGCCGATGATTATGCCGTCAAGAAACGAAAACACGTTCTTCTCCTTAGGCAGATCCGAGCGCCTTCATGGCGCCCGCGGGGCAAGCGCGCCCCGCCTCGAAAAATGGCAGCGAAAGTGGACGGCAGCATGTCGCCCACTTTCGCGATGATAGAGCTATGTGCCGTTGCCTATTACTCGGTGAGGATCCAGTTGGCCATGTCGACGCCCTGGTCAGCATACTTCTGGCAGAGCTTCTCGATGGTGCCGTCCTTGTACATATCCAGCAGGGTTGCGGTGACGGTGTCTGCAAGAGCCTGCGAGTTCTCGCCGTCAAGGAGGAATCCGACTGCGTAGGACTCGCTGTTGAGAGCCTCCTCGAGCATGACGTACTGGTCGGAGGTGGCCGTCTGATATGCAGCGATCGAGAGGTCGCAAATAACGGCGTCGACAGCGCCGGAGTCGAGGTTCATGAATGCGCTGTTGTAGTCGCCGATCTGCTCAAGGCTCTTGAAGGTCTTGGCAGTGTCCGCGCAGTCTCCGTCCTCAGCGAGAAGAGCAGCTGCTGCGGAGCCCTTCTGGGTCATTACGACCTTGCCCTCGAGGTCTGCGACGCCCTTGATGTCGCTATCCTTCTTCACGACGATGACCTGGGCGTTGCGATAGTAGGGCTTGGACCAGGTGTATTGATCCTCGCGCTGCTCATAGGTGAAGCCATTCCAGATGCAGAGGATCGCACCGGACTCGAGCTGGGCATCCTTGGCATCCCAGTCGATCGGGGTGGCGGAGTAGGTCCAACCATTGCGGTTGCAGACTTCCTGTGCGAGCTCGAGGTCGAAGCCGGTGTAGCTTCCATCGTCGGCCATGTATCCGAATGGCGGATACCCCGCATCGAATCCGACGACGAAATCGACGTTGCCGAGATCGGCCTTTTCGTTGCCGCCACATGCGGTGAGCGCGAATGCGTCGACGCAGAGCAGGCACGCGGCCGTTATCATTGCTAGAAACTTTTTCATTCCAAAACCTCCCATTTGCTGTTCGTTGCGTATCGCTTTACTGCGCTAAAGTGTTATTCACTTTAGCACACTAAAGTGCTTTTGCAAACCCTTCTGCCCCCATTGCAGGCGAATGGTGCGGATTTCAGGGAAAACGTTGCAGATTTGCATCCTCATTGCTACCTGAGATGCGGCCCTTCGCTTGTCTTGTGGGACTTGCCATATGCGCGCGAATGTATAATTGTCCACGACGATCAAACCTCTGAGCGAAAGGCCCGATATGGATCAGAGCGCCAGCGCAGACACCACCCCCGCATTCGCCTTCATAGGCCATAGCAATTCGGGCAAGACCACGCTCGTCGTCAAGGTCATCGCCGAGCTGGCCGCCCGCGGATATCGCGTCGGCTCGATCAAGCACCACGGGCACAGGGGTTTCGACATCGACATTCCCGGCAAGGACTCCTGGCGCCACACGCAAGCTGGAAGCGTTCACACCGTCATCGCTTCGCCTGACAAGGTCGCCTCGATCAGGCAGACATCGGTTCCTGCGGAGCTTCCCGAGCTCATCGCGACGATGACCGATGTCGACATCATCGTCGTCGAGGGCTTCAAGCACGCCGGGTTGCGCGCGCTCGCCCTCTACCGCAGCGGCAACGAGAAGGACCTCGAGCGCGCCGCGCATCCCGAGCTGCTCGAGAGCGAGAGCGCGCTGGGCGCCGTCACCGATATCGAGAGAGTTGCGACTCGCGCCGACGAGCTCGGCAAGGCGAGCTTCCCCTTCGACGACTGCGCCGGCATCTGCGACTTCATCGAGAGCTCCTGCGGCCTGATTCGCCCCGGCACTGAGAGCATCTAGCGCATGTCCTGGCTCCCCCTCCTCATAGCGGGCCTCTGCGGTATCGTCGTCGGCATCCTTGCCGGCATCTTCGGCATCGGCGGAGGCATCCTCGTCATCCCGCTGATGCGCATCGGCTTCGGCTTTCCCGGTCTCGTCGCCGCGGGCACCTCGCTCTTCACCATCCTCTTCACCTCAGGCTCGGGAATCATCGGACGCCTACGCAGCAAGACGGTCAGCATCGGCGTAGGAGCCTGCGTGGGCATAGGAGGAATGATCCTCACCCCTGTCGGGAGCTGGCTATCCGAGCAGGTGGGAGGGTCCGTCGTCATGGTCGTGACGGGAGCGATCATCGTCTACACGGGTGTCAGAATGCTCGTCAAGACCATCCTCGCAGACAAGGGCAAGAAGAAGATCGAGACCGTCTCACTCGACGACCTCAAGATGACCAAGGCAAATGCAGCCAAGGCCATCGCCGTCGGCGCTATAGGCGGATTCGCCTCGGGCTTCGTCGGTCTCGGCGGAGGGTTCATCATCACTCCCGTGCTTATGTGGATCTTCAAGATGTCCCTCAAGGACGCATCGGGCACCACGCTGATGTCGATCTTTCTGATTGCGATTCCAGGAGCGATCTCACATGGAATCCTCGGGCACATCAGCTACCTCTATGGCCTGGCCATCGCGGCCGGAAGCATCATCGGAGCTCAGATCGGGTCGCGCTTGGTCACCAAGATCCCCGAGCACACCCTGCGAATCATCTTCGCGATCTTCCTCTTCTCGATGGGCCTCTACCTCGCGCTAAACGAGATTCTCTAGCGTATAGCGCAAACGCGCCGCAACCAAAGGCTTGCATGTAATGGCGATGAGGCTTGTAATTGTAATTGTCAAACGATTGCATGCAGGGAGAGGGCAATGGCGTTCAGAGAGTGTGCGGCCAAGAGCAGCGCCTTTGCAAAGCTTGCGTACGCCTACACGCATCGAGAGGAAGCGGCGAAGGCTGCGAAGGCTGCTGGAAAAAGGGTGATTGCCACCCTTGGCTGCGATGTGCCGGAAGAGCTCCTATGCGCGGCAGGGATGATGCCGTATCCGATCTACGCCTTGCCAGGCGGGAACATGGAGATGGCGGACAAATACCTGGAGTACGCCTTCGACCCGCTGGTGCGGGCGCAGTTCCAGAGAATCGTGGACGGCTCTTTGAACGACTTCTGCGACGCAGTGGTCGTATCCAACAGCACGGACGTGCTGGTCCGAACCTACCTGTATCTTCGGGAGATGAAGAGGGTGGAAACGGACGTTGCGTTCCCGCCGGTATATTTCATCGATTGGCTGTTCACCAGGAAGAGGATGCACCAGGAGAGAAACTGCCTGGTCGTGTCGCTTTTCAAGGAAGAGCTGGAGGAACTCGCGGGCAGAAGGATCGCCGAAGAGGATATTCGGAAAGCGGCTGTGCTGTGCAATAGGACCAGAAGCCTTCTGAGGCAGGTGGACTCGTTCCGGACCGCGCAGAAGGTGCAGCTGACTGGCGCGGAAATGCTGGTTGTCTGCGGAAGCGGCTTCTACATGGATCGCGAAGAGTACAACAAGGTGCTTGAAGAGCTTCTCGCCGAGCTTCCTTCTTGGCCGCAGGTCCACGGAAGACGGATCTTCTACACCGGAAGCGTACAGACGGACACCGCTCTCTATGAGGAGGTGGAGGAAACCGGGGGAATCGTCGTCGGAGAGGATACCGACTGGGGCGACCGCTATTTCGACCGGGATTATAACCTGGAGATGCCCTCCACGCGCGCCCTTGTGGATCGATACATGCTGCGGGAGTTCTCGAGCAAGAAGGCGTTTGTGAGCCAGAGGGTGGATGCCCTGAACCGAGAGGTGGATAAGGCGAAGGCCGATAGCGTGCTGTTCTACTTCCATATCTACGAGGAGGCTGCCAGCTGGGACTATCCTTCCCAGAGGGAAAGCCTTGAAGGCAGGGGGATCGCCACGGCGCATTTCGCCAAGATGCACTGGCCGAAGACGGAAGAGGAGCAGCAGGCCTTCTCCTCCGACTTGCGAAAGCTGATAGCGGGAGAGGGGGCGTAGGCGATGGCGGAGAAGCAGCAGTCCAAGTCCAGCGTGGTGAAGAAGCTCAAGGCCACCGCCGCCGCGAGCGCCTATCAGAAGGAGTGGTTCGCATCTCTGGCAAAACGAGTGGAGGCCGGCGAGGATTTCGCCTATCTGAACGCAGACGTGCCCATGGAGATCTTCCGGGCCATGGACATACCCTTTGTGGTCAACCAGTGGTGGGCGGCTATATGCGGCGCGAAGCAGATGACTGCGAAATACTACGGACTCTTGAAGGAAGCCGGCTATCGGGATGATCTGTGCAGCTACTGCGCCACTGCATTCGCCGAGAGCCTGGATCCGGATGACCATGCCATAGGGCCGGACGGAAGGCCTCTGGGCCCATGGGGAGGACTCCCCCACCCGACGATCGCGATCACCAGGCTCACCTGCGACTGCCAGTCCAAGATATTCGAGCTGTTCGCAAAGAGCCACGGCGCTTCGTTCTACGCGATGGAGAACACCGTTCCCAGGAAGGCGCCCCTGAACTGGTACGAGATGGTGGAGGACGACTGGGACGACCTCTACGACACCGATCGGCTTGACGCGGCGGTGGAGGAGCTCGGGGAGCTCATCCGCTTCCTCGAGGAAAAGACCGGCCGGAAGTATGACGAGAGCGGGCTCATCGAGGTCATGAACCTGATCAACGAGCAGGAGTCCTGGTACAAGAAGACCAGGGATCTGATCGCCGACTGCTCGCCTGTTCCGGTGACCGTTGTGGACACCATCAATGCGGTGATGCAGGCCCAGTGGCAGAGGGGAACGAGATGGGCCGCCGATCATGCGCGGAGCCTGTATGGGGAGATCAAGGCCCTAGCCGATGCGGGCGAGGCAGCAGTGCCGAACGAGAAGTACCGCCTGATGTGGCTTGGCCGCGGCATCTGGCATGATTTCGGCTTCTACCAGAGGTTCGAGGAGAAATACGGCGCAGTGTTCATGTGGAGCATGTACCTGGCCATGGGCGCGGATTCCTACATCCGCAACCATGTGGAGGAAGATCCCCTGAGGGCCCTTGCTGCGCGGTATATCGGCATGGAGGATTTCCTGCACATGCCGCCCTGGAACAGCTCCTGGTTCCTACAGCAGGCCCGTCGGAACAAAATCGATGGCGTGGTCTACATGGTTCCCGAGAACTGCATGCAGGCCGTCGAGGGCAGCTATTTCATCAAGAAGACCCTGGAGGATGCCGGATTTCCCGTACTGGAATTCAAAGCGGACCCGGTGGATGCAAGAAAATGGAACGCGCAGTCCATGACGGCGCTGGTGGAAGACTTCATTGAAAACCGCATCATAGAGTGAAAGAAGCGAAGATGAGCACGAGAGGACCTTTGACAGGATACAGGATCCTGGACATGACCCAGTTCGAGTCCGGCACCGTCTGCACCGAAACCCTGGCCTGGTTCGGTGCGGAGGTCATCAAGATCGAGCGGCCGGTGAAGGGCGAAGCGGGCAGATACACCGTAGCGAAGCCGGACGTGGATTCCTATGGCTTCCTCATCATGAACATGAACAAGAAGTCCGTTACCTGCAATGCCAAAACCCCCGGAGGCCTGCAGATAATCAAAGACCTGCTGCCGAAATGCGATGTGATCGTGGAGAACATGGGCCCTGGCAGCATGGACAGGCTGGGGCTGACCTACGAGGCGTGTCGAGAGATCAACCCGAAGATCATCTATGCCTCCCTGAAGGGCTTCGCCAGAACCAGCAAGTACGCGGACTACCCTGCGTTCGATCCCATCGCAACCCATATGGGTGGCTTCGTGGCCGCCACGGGATACCCGGACATGCCGGTGAAGAGCGGGGTTTCCGTAGCGGATTCCGGCACCGGCATAACCCTGGCCATGAGCATCATCGCTGCCATTCAGCAAAGGGAGAGGGAGGGCATCGGCCAGAGGATCGACATAGCCATGCAGGATTTCATCATCGGCTTGGGGCGTTCAGGCTGGGAACCCTACTACAACACCGGCAAGGCTCCCCGCCGTGTTGGCAACGGCATGCCGCTGGAGGACGTGGCGCCTGCGGGAACCTATCCCTGCAAGCCCTTCGGCCCCAATGATTTCGTGCATATCTACTGCAGCAGGCATCCTGGCAGCACCAACTGGGAGGATCTGTGCAGGATCATCGGCAGGGAGGATCTTATAGACGATCCCGACATGGCGACTCCCCATAGCCGCTTCGAACACAGGGAGAAGTGCGACGAGGCCATAGCTGCCTACTGCGCGCAGCATACGAAGACAGAGGTCATGGACACTCTGGCCAAGAGCAACGTGCCCGCCGGCGCCCTTCTGGACATCTATGATTTCGCCCACGATCCGGAATACCTGGAAAGAGGCATCGTGGTGGAGGTGGAGCATCCGGAGCTTGGCAGGGTGAAGCTGCCCGGCTTTGCGCCTAGGCTTTCCGAAAACCATATAGAGTACGAATGCTCTCCGGCTTTGGGAGAGCATAATGCGGAGATCTATGGTGGCCTTCTGGGCTATTCCGAAGAGAAGCTGGCGGAATTAAGGTCTCAGAAGGCGATCTGAGAGCCTCATTCCACCCGGTTGCTAGACCTCGACGATGATCGGGATGACCATCGGACGTTGGCGCACGCGCTTCCAGAGGAACTTCGAGACCGCTGTGCGCACCTCGCGTTTCACAAGGCTCGGATCGCCCTTGCCGTGGTTCTCGATCTCTCCGAGCGCCTCGAGCGCGACGAAGGTCGCGTCCTCGATCAGGCCGGCATCCTCGCTGCCGCTGACGCCGCGCATCGTGATCTCCACGTCCTGAAGCGGCATCTTGGTGCGCTTGCTGACCAGGATGACTACGGAGACGAATCCCTGATTGGCCAGCGTCTTCCTGTCCTTGAGAACGACCTCGGAGATGTCTCCGACGGAGAGGCCCTCGACGAGGATAACGCCGCTGTCGACTGGCTCGCCATAGGTGACCTTGCCATTCTTCATCTCGAGGACGTTGCCGTTGTCGAGGACGAAGATGTTCTTCTTCGGGATTCCCACCGACTCGGCCAGCTTGGCGTGGGCCTGCAGATGGATGGTCTCACCATGCACCGGCATGAAGTTCTTCGGTTTGGCCATGCGCAGCATGATCTTGAGCTCCTCGGAAGCTGCATGGCCAGAGACGTGCACCGGGGCACGCTCCTTGTCGTAGAAGTCGACACCTATCTTGGCGAGCGAGTTCTTCACCCTGTTGACCGCCTTCTCGTTGCCCGGAACCGGGGTTGCCGAGACGATGACGGTATCGCCAGCCTCGATATCGAGCGTGCGGTGCTCGTTGTTGGCCATCTTGGTGAGCGCCGAGAGCGGCTCGCCCTGGCTGCCCGTGCAGAGCACGACCATCTTGTGGCGCGGCATGTCCTTCGCTTCGTAGGCGTCGATCATGTCGTCGTCATCGATGTTCAGGTAGCCGAGCTTACGCGCGATGGTGGTGTTCGCAACCATAGAGCGCCCGGTGACGACGACCTTGCGACCCGATTTCACCGTCGCATCGCAAACCTGCTGGATCCTATGGATGTGGCTTGCGAACGCCGAGACGATGACGCGGCGCTTCGCGTTCTGGATGATCTCCATCAGCGCCTCGCCAACCTCGGCCTCGGAGCGCGTGAACTCGCGCGTGTCGGCGTTGGTGGAGTCGGACATCAGCAGGTCGATGCCGATGTCGGCGAACCTGCAGATCGCCCCGAAGTCGGTGACCACGCCGTCGATCGGCGTCTGGTCGAGCTTGAAGTCGCCGGTATGCATGACATTGCCGGCCGGGGTCTGGATGAAGACGCCGAGCGCGCCGGGGATCGAGTGGTTGACGCTGAAGAAGTTGCAACCGAAGATGCCGAGCTTCTCGCTCGTGCCGGCCTTGATCTCCTGCAGCGTTACATCGCGGAACCTGTGCTCGTCGAGCTTGCCCTCGATGAGGCCGAGCGTCAGCTTCGTGCCGTACACGACGGTCCTCTTGCTCAGGTCCTTCAACAGATAGGGCAGTGCGCCAGTATGGTCCTCGTGGCCGTGCGTGATGATGATGCCGCGCAGCTTGTGCTCGTTCTCGAGCACGTAGGTGTAATCGGGAACGAGGAGGTCGATTCCCGGGTAGTCGTCATCGGGGAACATGAGTCCGGCGTCGACGAGTATCATGTCGTCGCCGCACTCGAAAGCGGTCATGTTCTTGCCGATTCCGTCCAGTCCACCGAGGGGGATTATCTTCAAAACCGGGGCCTTGGGCCTCGCGCTCTTCTTGGTCTTGCCTTCTTTGCTGTCGTTCGTAGTGCGTTTCTTTGCTTCGTTCAAATTCCTTTTTCTCCTTAGTCGATAACACCGACCTCGCGCATGACCTGCGCCAGATGCGCAGATTGCTCCGGAGTTGCCTCGATAAGGGGAAGCCTGAGCCCTCCAACCGGGAAGCCCGCGATCTTGAGGGCCTCCTTGACCATGATCGGGTTGGAGACGACGAACAGCTCGCTCATCAGCGGCTGCAGCCTCGCATTCGCCTCCCTGGCCATCTCGACGTCGCCATCGGCGAACAGGTTGATGATCTCCTTCATGCGCTGCGGTGCAACGTTTGCAATCGTAGAGATGACGCCCTCTCCGCCGAGCTCCATGATCGGCAGGGTCATCTCGTCATCGCCCGAGTAGACGAAGAATCCGTCGGGCGCGTTGTCGATGATCGTCTTGATCTGCTCGAGATCTCCCGACGCCTCCTTGATCGCGATGATGTTGTCTACATCGTTGGCGAGGCGAAGGGTGGTGTCCGGGAGCATATTGATCACGCAACGTCCCGGAATGTTGTATAGGATCACCGGCACATCGACTACGCCGGCGATCGCCTTGAAATGCCTGTAGAGCCCCTCTTGCGGAGGCTTGTTGTAGTAGGGCGTGACGAGCATGACGCCGCTGACGCCCAGCGCGGAAACATCCTTGGCAAAGGAGATGGAGTCCGCGGTGCAGTTGTCGCCCACGTTGGCGATGACGGGAGCGCGCCCATCCACCGCCTCGAGGATCGCACGGAAGAGGTCCATCTTCTGCGGATAGAAGACGGTTGGGGACTCCCCCGTCGTGCCGTTGACCAGCACCGAGTCGCACCCTCCGTCGAGAAGGCGGATGGCGAGCTCCTGTGCGCGATCGAGGTCAAGCTCCAGATAGTCGTCGAACGGAGTGACCATGGCCGGTATCAGGCGGCCGAAAGGCGAACGTGATTCCATTTAATCCTCCATGAAGTTCTCGAGCCCGACGATCAACCCCGACCTGCTGCCAACATTGCGGATGGTGAGGAGAACGCCCGGCATGTAGCACTCGCGATCTCCCGAATCGTGGCGAATCGTCAGCGTTTGGCCCTTAGAACCAAATATAACCTCTTGATGGGCAACAAATCCATCAGAACGCACAGAATGTATGGGAACTCCATCTACGAGAGCTCCTCTAGCTCCCTCGCAGCCGTCTATCTCGGTCTCCTTGCCGGGCGAGGTGCACTCGAAGTCCCTCGATGCGGCGATCAGCTTGGCTGTGCGGATCGCGGTGCCGCTCGGCGAGTCGGCCTTGTGGTTGTGATGGAACTCGATGATCTCGCAGTCGGGGAAGTACTTCGCAGCGAGCTTGCTGAACTCCATGAGCAGCACGGCGCCGGTCGTAAAGTTCGGCGCCATGAAGAGGGTGACCCCCTCGGGCGCTTCGCTGGCAAGCTGCTCGAGCGTTGCCTGCGAGAGACCGGTCGTTCCGATGACGCAGTCGACGCCGTGGGCGATTCCCTTGCGGATGTTGCCCTCCACCGCCGCCGGGTGCGTGAAGTCGACCATGACGTCGGGCGCGCTCTCCTCGAGCGCGGCATCGAGGTCTGTGTAGCCCTTGGCGATCTCGGTACCGTCGGAGAGCTTGACCATCTCGCCCTCGCCCGCATTGATGTCGACGCCGGCGACTACCTCCATGTCCTCGGCAGAGCTTACGGCAGCTACGACCTTGCGGCCCATGCTTCCCTTGTATCCGCTGACTAGCACCTTGATCATAGGTTCATTCCCTCCCTGACGAGTTCGAAGACCTCATCCGACTCCAGCGAGCTGACGATGGCGATCGTCGGCTCCGCGGAGAAGACCCTCTCGATTACGCGCTGAGTGTCCTCGAGCGTGACGGCCTTGTAGTTGGCCACGCTCTCGTCGACGGACACGTAAGGATAGTCGGTGACCGCATAGCGGCCGAGCTTGATCATGCGGGTTCGCGTAGACTCCTGCGAGAGCAGAAGCGAGCCGACGATCGCGTTGCAGGACCTATCGAGCTCCTCGGCGGTGAGACCATCGGCGCGCAACTTGTCGACCTCTCCCATGATCGCCTCGACGAGCTCGGGAAGGTTGCTCGCCCGAGTTCCCGCGTAGATGATCGAGATGCCCTCGTGTTCCAGCGAGCTGCCGGAGGCGAGCACCGTGTAGACCAGCCCTCGCTTCTCACGGATCTCCTGGAAGAGACGCGACGACATTCCTCCGCCGAACGCGTCGAAGAGGATCGCAGCGGCGTACCTGTCATCGTCGGTCGCCTTGATGCCAGGGAACGTGATGATCACGTGCGCCTGCTCGGTATCCTTCTTGCCAGCGACGAAACGCTTTGCAGGGGCGTGCTTGGCGGCGCTGCGCTGAGTGCGCTCGCCCTGCGGCATGTCCTTGAAGAGCTCCTCGCAGAGCTCGACGAGCCGCTCGTGCTCGACGTTGCCGCACGCGGCGATGAAGCAGTTCTGCGCGATATAGCGCTCGTCGCGGAACTTGACGAAGTCCTCCTGCGTGAACCTCTCGATGTTCTCCCTCGTGCCCAGGACGCGCCTGCCCACGGGCGAATCGGGAAACTCGTTGTTCTGCTGCAGGTCGTGGACGTAGTCGGAGGGGTCGTCCTCGGAGCGTGCGATCTCCTCGATGACGACCTTGCTCTCCATGGCGACCTCGGCGGGATCGAACTTCGAGTGGAGAACCATGTCTGCGAGCAGCTCGAGGCAGGGCACCAGCTTCTCGTCGACGAATCGCGCATAGTAGCAGGTGGCCTCCTTGCCTGTTAAGGCGTTGCTCTCGGCTCCCAGACTGTCGAAGCCGATCATGATGTCGAGGGCGGAGTGCGTCTCGGTGCCCTTGAAGGTCATGTGCTCCATGAAGTGGGACATGCCCGAGAGCTCCTTGCTCTCATCCCTCGCGCCAACGCGAAACCAGATGCCCAGCGCGATAGAGCGGACATCCGGCATCGTGTCGGTGAGTACGGTTATTCCATTGGACAGCGTGCTCTTCTCGTAATGCACGGCTGCATTCTCCTCAGGTCTGCCAGCCAGGGCCGACTAGTGCTTGCGGCGAGGCTCGCGCCTCTGGCTGCTGCGGCGCTCGCGGCTTCCGCCGTTGGAGGCCTGCTCGTCGGACTCGACGACGATAGCCTCGGGCTTCTCGAGTCTGTCGAGGGAGATCTTGCCCTTCTCGTCGATCTCGGTGATGATCACGTGGACCTCGTCGCCGATGTTGAGCATGTCCTCGACCTTGTTGATGCGGCCCTTGGCGATCTTGCTGATGTGCAGCAGACCGTCCTTGGAGGGCGTGAGCTCGATGAATGCGCCGAACGGCTGGATCGAGACGACCTTGCCGTAGTAGTCCTCGCCAACCTCGGGAACGCGGACGATGTCCTCGATCATCTTCTTGGCGATCTCGCCACCGGTGTCCTTGGAGGCGATGAAGACGGTGCCGTCCTCCTGGATGTCGACGCTGGCGCCGGTCTCCTCCTGGATGCCGCGGATGACCTTGCCGCCGGAGCCGATGACGTCGCGGATCTTGTCGACCGGGACGTGGATGGTGATGATGCGCGGAGCGTAGTCGCTGAGGCTCTCACGCGGCTCGGCGATCGCCTCGAGCATCGCGGAGAGGATGAACGCACGGCCTTCCTTGGCCTGGGAGAGCGCCTTCGCGAGGATGTCGACGGAGAGGCCCTTTGCCTTGTTGTCCATCTGCAGCGCGGTGATTCCCTTCTCGGTTCCGCAAACCTTGAAGTCCATGTCGCCGAGGAAGTCCTCGAGACCCTGGATGTCGGAGAGAACGGCGATGTCGTCGCCCTCCTTGATGAGGCCCATCGCAATGCCGGAGACGGGGCGCTTGATCGGCACGCCGGCATCCATCAGCGCGAGCGTGGAGCCGCAGGTGGAAGCCATCGAAGAGGAACCGTTGGACTCCATGACCTCGGAGACTACGCGGATCGTGTAGGGGAACTCCTCCTCGCTCGGAATCATCGGGAGGAGAGCCTTCTCGGCCAGGTTGCCGTGGCCGATCTCGCGGCGCTTCGGGCTGCCCATGCGGCCGACCTCGCCAGTGCAATACGGCGGGAAGTTGTAGTGATGGATGTAGCGCTTGCCCTCGCAGGGGTCGATCGTGTCGAAGCGCTGCCACTCGCTGAGCATGCCGAGCGTGGCGATCGAGAGAACCTGGGTCTGGCCGCGCTGGAACAGGCCGGAGCCATGGACGCGGGGGAGATAGCCGGCCTCGATGAAGAGCGGACGTATCTCGGTGACGGTGCGGCCGTCGACGCGCTCACCGGTCTCGAGGATCATGGCGCGCATGACCTTCTTCTCGAGAGCCTTGAACTCGGCTGCGATGAACTTGCCCCAAGCTGCCCGCTCGTCCTCGGTGAAGGTCGCGACGACCTCGGCCTTGAGCTCCTCGACCTTGGCGGTGCGGCTCTGCTTGTCGGCATCCTTGAGAGCGGCGTTCATCTGGTCGACGAATGCGAAGACGCGCTCGTGGACCTCCTCTACCGGCTCCTCGAGCTGGTAGGCCAGCGGGGTGGGGTTGGCCTCGGCGATGAACTCCTGCTCGATTGCGCAGAACTCGCCGATGACCTTCTGCGCGAACGCGAGGGCGGCGAGCATGTCCTCCTCGGAGACCTCATCGGCGCCTGCCTCGACCATCGAGATGAAGTCGGCGGTTCCGGCGACGGTGAGCTCGAGGTCGGAGTTCTCCTCCTCCTGGAATGTGGGATTGACGATGAACTCTCCGGTGTCCTTGTCACGGCCGATGCGCACGCCAGCCGCCGGGCCCTCGAAGGGGGCGCCGCCGACCATCAGCGCCGCGGAGGCGGCCATGATCGAGATCACGTCGGGCTGGTTGATGCCGTCGCACACGAGCGGGGTGGCGACGATATGGACCTCATTGTGGAATCCCTCGGGGAATCCCGGGCGGATCGGGCGATCGATCATCCTTGCGGTGAGCGTGCCCTTGTCGGACGGACGCGCCTCCCTCTTGAGGTAGCCGCCGGGAATCCTTCCCACCGAGTACATGCGCTCGATGTAGTCGACGGTCAGCGGGAAGAAGTCGTAGTCCTTGGTCTCCTTGGAGACGACCGCGGTAACCAAGACGGTGGTGTCTCCCTGGCTGACGACGACTGCGCCGGTCGCCTGCTTGGCGAGTTCGCCAGTGGTGAGCGTGTACTCTTTTCCGTAGAGCTCGAATGTCTTGCTGATCTTTGCCATGTTGTTCTTTTCTCTTTCTCTTCTTCGGCGCTGGCATTTTCGCGCCGTTCCCTCTTCGGGCCTTCCCATCGAGACCCGCGATCGATACGCGCCATCCAAGCGCATCCGACCGGCAGTGCTTGCGGGAGCGATTGCTTGGGCGCCCCCATGGTCCAGCCGAAAACCGCGAGCGATTTTCGGCCCCGATTAATCATGGGGGGAACCCTTGGGCTCCCCTCATGCTTTCCGACGTTAGATGTTGTCGCGGATTCCGAGCTTCCCGATGAGAGCGCGATACTCATCGATGTCGCGCTTCTTGATGTAGGTGAGGAGCCTGCGGCGCTTACCTACGAGCATGAGGAGGCCGCGACGGGTGTGATGGTCCTTCTTGTGAACCTTGAGGTGCTCGGTGAGCTCCTTGATGCGGTAGGTGAGGATTGCAACCTGCACCGGTGCGGAACCGCTGTCGTTCTCGTCCTTGCCGAATTCCTTGATGATTTCGGTCGTGATTTCCTTGGTCAGCATTTTTGCCACCTTTCCATTGATTCGCCTCGAGCTGAGCGGGCCGTCGGTGACTCGGCAGGCTAGGCCACGAGGTACTTCCAAACATACAGAAACGTAGTATATCGGGATTGGCGCCGAAAAGCCCGCCTATAGGGGCCGTTCGAAGCAAAATATCCCGATAAATGGCTAAAAACGAGTTGGTTCGCACCTGTGAACGCGATGTGCTGCCCTACCTTTTGGCAATCCGGCGGATGTTTTCAGGCGCCCCCTCCGCACTACACTGCAAGCATTTGCGCACTAGGCGCATGAACTGAATCTTGCAGTTGCAAGCCTGCGCGTCGCACAAGTGCTAGTATTTATTTTGGAGCAATTTTGGAAGAATTGCTTTGACCAACACGAGGAAAGCAGGCGGAAATGTATCAGCTCAGCCCGGTTACAGACCGAATCCTCCTGATGAGGAACAAGGTTCGCGACAGAGTGATCAACATCGATGCGGAACGCGCGCGGATCGTCACCGACAGCGCGAAGGAGAACGAGTGCGTGCACCCGATGATCAAGAAGCCCCTGGCGCTCAAGGCCATCTGCGAGAAGATGACCGTCCGCGTCGAGGATTTCGAGGTGATCGTCGGCAACAAGGGCGTCGAGTTCTGCGGAAACGGCGTTTATCCGGAGTGGGGCGCAAGGTACCTTTGGATTGCCGATGCCATCACCAACGGAGAGTGGACGCTCGAGGATGACGGCTACTACCACACTCCCCCAGATGCGCTCGTCCACCAGACGATGAAGCCGGAGGATTTCGAGTACCTCACGAGCATCACCGAATACTGGGAGACGCGCACCAACGGCGCTCAGGCGGCCGCCTGGAAGCCCGACTTCTACGATGAGCTCGAGAGCCTCTGCGCAACCCCCTACACCGCGCACAACATCGGCCTGCTCACGCTGCCGCTGGGCCATGACGTCGCGGGCTACGAGAAGATCATCCGCGTCGGCTACAAGGCCATCCACGACCAGGCTGTCGAGTGGATGGAGGACCATCGCGGCAACCTCATGGGCCACGACGTCGAGAAGTACATGTTCTACAAGGCCGTGCAGATCGCTTCCGAGGGCGCGATGATCCTCGGCAAGCGCTATGCGCAGAAGTGCTATGAGAAGATGGAGACCGCCCCCACCGAGGAGCGCAAAGCCGAGCTCAAGATGATGGGCGACGGCCTGATGTGGATCTCGGAGAACCCAGCGCGCACCTTCTGGGAAGCCGTCCAGGGCATCATGCTCTACCAGGTATTCATCCAGCAGGAGACACAGATCCCCTCACCTGCGCTTGGACGCTTCGACCAGTACGTCTGGCCCTTCCTCGAGCGCGACCTCGCCGAGGGCCGCATGACCATGGAGTACGCGCAGGAGATCGTCGACGCGTTCTTCCTCAAGTGCAATTGCTACTACAGCGCAGCGCCCGAGGCTGTCACGATCATCACCGGCGTCGGCAACACTTACCAGCACACCACGCTCGGCGGCGTCAACCGCGACACCGGCGAGGATGCCACCAACCCCGTCACCTACATGGTTCTCGAGACGGTCGGCCGCCTCAAGCTGCACGACCCCACCATCTCGCTGCGCACCAACAAGAACACGCCCGACAGGCTCTGGGAATGCGCGCTTACGGTCTCCAGGCTCGTTGGCGGACTGCCGCTGTTCCAAAACGACGAGGTCATCATCCCCGCGCTGATGAAGAACCGCGGATTCACGCTGCGCGACGCGCGCGACTACGGCATCATCGGCTGCCAGGAGATCGTCGGATGCGGCAACGACTGG